>DATBEI010000061.1:0-13714 GCA_036269595.1 Candidatus Sulfotelmatobacter sp. | reverse complement strand
CGCTCGGCCGAGCCGATGACCGCGATGCGCTCGCCGCCTCGTAGTTTGAGGGAGGCCTTCGCTGGCGCATCGTTCACTAGAATTTTTTCTTCGGAGATCAACTGCTGCACCCGCGCCCGGCTGACGTCCAGGTGCGCGACTAGAAACTGGTCGAGCCGTTTAGCGGCATCGTCGGGCGGAACAGAAATGTGAATTGGAAATGCTTGCGGCACTCGGAGGGAAGAATACTACAGGCGGCCCAAAGGCCTGCTTCGGTTGTTGGGAACGAGTTCTGGGACATAGGAGTCGCGCTGAAGATCGGCGTCAGGCATTGACAAAAGATGAGTAGCGCCGGCATCTTGCCGGCTGTCCTGAGGGCGTCTCGCGCTCGGCGCGGCGGGCGAGGACGCCCGCCGGGACGGCAGCCTTACTTATGGCACCGCAATTTTTTCCGCAAACGCCCCCGCAATGACGGCATATCCCACTGAGTCCGGATGGACATCGGGCCCCAAGGGGGCAGGCGCGCCCATCCACGTCCAAGTCAGCGTGAGAAATACATTGAGAGGAAGATTTATAACGGGAACCACGGAGAAGTCGGTGATGCGGTAGGCACCCGCGACATTTGCCACGGGGATCGAGAAAGCCTGAAAGGTGGTTTCCAGCAAAGCATTGAAGGCCAACGTAGCTTGAAGGGATGCCTGGGCCAGCGCCTGCCCGCTCGACCCGAATTTCCACGCCGCCAGGAATGCATCGTAATAGTTCATAGCGACGATGGGAACGCCCGGGCCCGCTGCAGTGCGTAGTTCGGCGAGAATTTGAGGGAGATTTGTACCGATACTGGTGAGACCACCCGTGAGACAGGTCTGATCGATACCACTCAAACTGATGCAGTGATCGATGTCATTGGCACCAATGTCCAGGGTAACAAACTCAACTCTGTGGGTCTGAAGGAAGTTTACCGCCGCCGCGAGCTGGCTACCCTCAGCGTAGCTACAAACGCCGCCTTGAATCATGGTTGCGGTGGTCTCTCCAGAGCATCCGATCTTAGCGAGGCCGAGCCTGGGTACACGGGTGCGGAATGCGGCATGAAGATCGTCCGCATATCCGCGATTGGTGGCGACATCGCCGGTTGCAGTGGGCTGGACACCTATGGCGAGCGAATCGCCGAGAGCGAGATAGTAAGGCTGCCGTGGCGTCCCATGCGCGAGCGCTGACAGCGACAGCAGCAGTAAGATCGGCAAGCTAATCAATCGAGTTCGCATGTTCGTCTCCTTTTCGTAAGCGATTTAGCGTTGGGTCTCCGGCGCGGGAATTCTGGCATCGCGAAGTCTATGCTCTCATTGCGCTGCATGCAACGAATCTTGATTTGATCTTGGCTATTACGTCGTCGACGCCGCCGGGGCGACCGCATTAATGAGAGGCTCTTGAGCGACTTCTGAGAGCCCGGGCGCAACCACCAGATCAAGCCGCCGATGAGGACCAAGCCAATGGCGCCGAGATCAGTTCGCATCCAGTCCTACTTGCCTCAATATCTTTGTGAATCTCAGATTCTCCCTCAATCCATCCCACTTGGGATCGCGCAGGAATGTCATATGGACATCGCGGTCCTGAAGTCCGCGCTCCAGCCATTCGAACATCGAATCCTGCTTTCCCAGCCCCGCGTACACCACGGCAATGTTCACCGGAGGAACATAGTTTTGGCGCGCCAGGGTAAGTAATTCAGCTAAAACGTTTTCTGCCTCGGTCAGCCGTCCACTCTTCGCCCATACATATCCCAGGAGGGAAATAGGCTCGGTGTTCCCATCGGAAAATGTGCGAGCCAACTCCAGCTCTGCTATGGCGCGGCCATACTCTCCGGTCTGCTCGTAGACCTTGGCGAAGTTCACATGCGCGACCCAGAACCTTGGTGCAAGCTCGACCGCGTTGTGAAATCCCGCCACAGCCTCGTCATACCGCCGGGCATGGTAGAGAAACTCCGCCAGAAGCGTGTTCAGAATCGGAGACAGCGGATCGAGCCGCACGGCGCGATGGATTTCAGCAATGGCTTCCTCATGCCGGCCCGCATTCGAGAAACAATGCGCACGAAAAAGCCGGGCAAGCACGTAGTTGGGATTGATCTGCAATGCCCGCTGATAGCACTCGTGCGCTCCCGACCAATCCCAGTCAAACCAGAATCGAATCGTGCCCAATGACGTATGCGCTTCCGCGAGATTCTCCTCCAACTCCAGTGCTTTCGACACCGCTGTTGTGGCTTTCGGGAAGCAGTCCTTCGACTTTATATCGCTGGTTATAGGCAGCGTGATGTAACAATCAGCTAGTCCGGCGTACGCTTTCGCATATGTAGGTTCCGCGTCCGTCGCTTTGCGGAAATATTCTATCGCTTTGCGCGTTTCCGCGAACGTTCTCTTGGCCCAATGATATCGTCCCCGTAAATAGGCATCATGAGCTTCCGGATTTCTCTCCGCATCTAGGACAACGGTTGGTCTCTCCTTCCCGCCTAGCTGTATTTTTATTTTCTTTGCGATCGACACACCGAGTTCGGTTTGGACGCTCAGGACGCTTCCAATCTCGCGGTCGTAACTCTCCGCCCACAGGTGCGTCTGGTCGCTAACCCGGATCAATTGGGCGGTAATCCGGACTCGCTCCTTCTCCCTCCGGACGCTGCCTTCGACCACAAAGCTCACCCCAAGTTCGCGCCCAATCTCTGCGATCGTTTTCGTCGTTCGTTTGTAAACCATGGACGAGGTGCGGGCGATCACCCCCAGGGATTGCGGGTCGAGTTGGCCCAGGAGCGAGATCGTTTCCTCTGTCAAGCCGTCGCTGAAGTACTCCTGCTCCATATCATTGCTCAGGTTCTCGAACGGAAGAACAGCTAGCATGACGCGCTGGTTGATATCCCAGTTACGATTCAGTTCGGGCGTAGCGGGTGACCCGCCCATCACCGGCGGCGCAAAACGATAGCCCTTGCCGGGCACGGTGTGCACAAATCTGGGATTTCGCGGATCGTCGCCCAGAATTTTCCGGATCTTTCGAACCGCGGTGTTGATGCTGTTGTCCGTGTCCAGAAATACGCCCTTGCCCCAGAGGTTTTCGATGATAGTGTCGCGGCCTACAAGTTGGCCTGCGTTTCGCACGAGAAGGCAGAGCAAATCCATCGGGATGCGCTCCAGTTTGAGGACGCGCCCCGAGCGGCGCAATTCGTAAGCGCGCTCATCGAGTTCGAAATCGCTGAATTTCAGCACGACTGTTGCGTAAGACTAACGCCGAAAAGGACGCATGCTCCGGGCTGCCAGACATCTTACCCCGTGCAGCCAGTCGCGGATTGTCAGCTTGACGATTCATCTTAAGAATTTCTACAGGTGTTCTCCATTGTTTCCCGCGGCGATACAGGGCACTATGCGGTCCACGTGCTGCTGAGAGGCAGCCAATTTTGAAAGTCGAGGCGCGTATGAACTGCAAATCTGTCGCACATTTGGCTACTTTGGCGCTGCTTTTCATGGCAGCGTCCAATCTCGGATTCGCCCAGAGCGAGTCACATCGTTGCAACTCAAGACTCATTGCCGGCAACTACGGATTCATCCTCACGGGAAACAAACTGGCCGGAAACGGACCTGTCGGACCACAAGTGGGCGTCGCTATGACCCACTTCGACGGTGACGCCGGTCTCACCCAGATCGATACGGTGACGGTTGCGGGAAAAGTCGTCGCTGATTTCACCCATACTCCGGCCACTGGCACGTACTCCGTAAACCCCGACTGTACAGGCACCTTCACACTCGACTTCACGGATGGCCGTCCCCCCGTGGTGGCGAACTTCCTGGTGGTAAAAGACGGCATGGAGATTGATGCGGTGGTGATCAGCGCAGGCGGGGAACAAGGAATTATCGCGGTCAGCAGTATCGGAAAGAGACTCTTCGCGCGGCGTTAGCGGCGGGCGGGGCGACTCATTCCTCTAATGTGGCGGGGAGTTTGAGGACCGAGAAGTGGCCTACGAAAATTATCGGGTGGCGCTGACGGTTCTTGCTGGGATTGACTTTGAGCCGGGACGGAGCCACCAGATCAAGCCGCCCGCGATCACCAGGCCAACGGCGATCAATTGAGTGCCCGACATGGCGCCGCCGAAGACGGAGCCGCGGCCGGGATCGTCGCGCAGATACTCAAGGAAGAACCGGGCGATGCCGTAGATGAACATGAACGCGCCGATGACCTGGCCGTCGAACTTCCGGCGCTTGAGCAGCCACATCAGGAAAAAGAAGTTCGCCAGTTCCACGGCTGACTCGAAGAGTTGCGTGGGTTGGAGGGGCACGCCCAGCGGCGTTCCCGTGATCGAGTTGGCCAGCGGATTGTGAAATGTCACAGCCCACCAATGATGAGTCTCTTTGCCGTAGCAGCATCCGGCGGCAAAGCAACCGATGCGGCCGATCGCGTGTCCAAGCGCAAGGCCGGGCGCAAAGGCGTCGCAAGTTCCCAGCGCAGGCATTTTATGTTTCCAGACATACCAAGCCGCCGCCGCAAACGCGGCCAGCAAGCCTCCGGAAAAAACTCCGCCCGCCTGTAACGTGTTAATGCTGAAAATTTCGCCGGGATGAGCGGAGAAGTAGCTCCATTCGTTGATAACGTAGAGCACCTTGGCGCCGACGATGCCGCAGAGCACGACGAGAATCCCCAGGTTCCAGGCTTTGTCGCCATCGATGCCCATGCGCTCGGAATTGCGCACACTGATCCAGAGGCCGATGAGGACGCCCAGGGAAACGAGGAATCCGTAGGTCGGGAGGAAGAACTTCCCTATATGAAAAAGTTGTGGGAACACTGTTTAGTTAGATGCGTGAAACTGAAGATTTGCTACTTGGACAAGTTTAGCAGGAATGCAGCTGTTAGCCTTTAGTTAAAAGCTGAGAGCTACCAGCTAATGACTGGATATATCAAGCCGACCCACTGAGCCGTGTGACGGGGCCGAGAATGAACCCGTCGGTAGACGTTGGGTGCCCGCCGAGACCCTTTAGGCATCTGCGCATGGCGCAGCGTCGCTCACCGGATCCTAGTTCGAGTCGAGCTCCCGTTCATTCTGCATTGGTTCAAATATCGGTGACCCGCCATCACCAACCCGGCAGGCCGGCTTTCAATCTGGATGCTAGGCAAAAGGCGCGGAGTTGGCAAGTGGGCGAGCGCAAAAAGTTGGCAGGCGGCTTGCTACTAAAGTAATCGCCAGTTCACAAATGGGCTTGCCATCCGGGAAAATCTCTTTGACACGGCGCGAGGGCTTGAGTTTCACGAATTGGACGAATCTATTTATTGCGTCGTTGCTTCCGCCCAATAGGAAGTGCGCGCCAGCACAGTGACGTCCGCGGCGTTTTGCGATTGCGGGCGAAGGCGCACGCGAATCTGGTGCAGGCCGGGTTGCGGATTTTTCGGCGCGAAACTCAACAAGTAGCGGCTGTGCAGGTGGTTGGTGAAATCGTTCATGCGCACTTCGAATTTCTTCCGCGTCGCGAATAGTTCGTATTCGCCTCCGGTCATCGATGCAATCGTGCTGGGAACATTTTTTCGCATAGCCTGCGAGACTTGATACATCAGGTCGAGAAAATTGATGCCTTCGTGCATCTCGTTGAGATTGGTGCCGCGACCGGTGTCGAGAATGTTGGAGAGCGCGGGAGAAAAAGCGAGGGCGTACATCAGGGCATTGCTTTGCCCGATAGCGGCGACAGCGTCTGCAATTTTTGTGCGGCTGCCGTGATCGCGGGTTTCACTAATGAGCAGGAGGACACGCAGACGTTCCGGCGGTTCCTGGTTGAGCAGGTTTACCGCGGACTTGACGGCATCGAGAATTACGGCACCCTCGTCTCCGGGCTGAAGATTTCTCAGATCGTCCTCAACGAGGCTACTGTCGGTCGTGAAGTTGCGGATGGCCTCGACGTGGCTGTCGAACTCCAAGACGGCGACGCGCGCGGTTCCGAGTGAGAACAGCGGATCGAGCATGGTGCGCAGACCCTGGATGCGCGGGAATTCGGCGGCGGCGCGGCGTCCGCGTTGAACGACTACAACGAGCGAGATGGGCTGTCCTTCAGGAGCTTCGTCGAGGCGCACGGATTGCTCCACGCCGTTGTCCTCGACCAAAAAATCGGAGGCCTGCAAACCATAGACGATTCCGCCGTCCGCATCTTTCACCATTGCAGGCACGAGCACCACGTTGGATTGGGAACGAAGAGTGGTTTCTTGAGAGAGGGCAAGGGTGCCTGACAGACTTAGCGTAAGGAGGACGGCAAAGGCTAAACGCAGACTATCCCGCCTTGCGAGTTTCGCACAAAACCTCATCCAGCGCATTGGATAATAGATGCGCGCGCTTCAGATATTCGGTTGCCCCTCCGTCCTGTCTTTTCTTGAGGAGAAGGTGATATTCGTCGGCGATGTTAAGGGCTGCGAGCACAGCCAGGCGCACGGTGTCGATGGTATTGGTGGCCTCGGCGACAGCGCGCATCTTGGAGTCGACATATTCCGCCAGTTTCAGGATGTAGTCGGGGTCGGAGCCACGCAGGTTGTAGGCCTGGTCGAAAATTTCTACGCGAACGCTGGAATTCTGCGGGTCGCGTACGATTTGGTCCTTGGTCGCCGTCGCCATAAAGCGTTTCTCCGTGGGTAGTGGCTGTCGCTTACGGTAGAGCCGCGGCTTGCTACGTCTCTTCTCGTGCCCTTGCGCCGATTGCTCTACCTAGCTCGCCTCGGCGATCGATTCGATCTGCTCCAGCATCTTCTCGACGCGCCCGCGAATTTCCTCGCGCTCTTTCTTCAGGCGCACCGTTTCCCGGCGCAGCGTTCCCAGTTCCTCTTCCCGCTCCTGCATTTGCTGGCGCAGGCGCTGGGTCTCGTGCTCGGCAGTAGTCTGAGCCTGCCGCGCTGCTTTGTACAGTTCTATGGTGCGATAGATTTTGTCTTCCAGCGCCTGAAAATCGTCTGCCGGAACCTGGTCTGCCACCTGCTCCACTGCATTCAAAGCCATGATTGCACTCTTCCCCGCGAGATTTCTAAAACTTCTTCGCAGTATACTCCACATCTTTGTGGACGGCGCAGCTTCATCGGTGGCTTCATTCAAAGGGCGTCACCACGAAGGACACGAAGGTACACGAAGGAAGCACTTTCAAACCGATGTCGCAATTTGGATATAATTTCCAACTGCCAAGGAGGCTCCAACCTATGAAACGCCTTGCCTCTATTTCGCTCGGATTGTTGCTCGTGCTGGTCGTCCTCCCGTCGAGGAGCGCCGCCAAAACCAAAGTTGAACTGAAAGATGCTCAAGGAAAATCCGTGGGCGACGTTGTGCTCTGGGATCAGGGAACGGGAGTTGCGTTGCAACTCAAACTTCACGATCTATCGCCCGGAGTTCACGCCATTCACTTTCATCAGGTGCCAAAATGCGAAGGTCCGGATTTCAAATCAGCCGGGGGACATTTCAATCCTGAAAAGAAGAAGCATGGTTTCGATAATCCTGAGGGCCACCACGCCGGCGATATGAAGAACTTCACCGTCAACGCTCAAGGGAAAGCCTCGGCCCGCCTCGAGGACGCAGATGTCACCCTGAAGGATGGCCCTCACTCGTTGCTGACTGACGGAGCGGCGATTGTGGTCCACGCCAAAGAGGACGACTACAAGACGGATCCGGCGGGAAATTCGGGGGACCGAATCGCCTGCGGGGTGATCACAAAGTAGATTCCCGAGACGCCTCGACTTTTAATGGGGTTGAGACCCCGCGTAATACGGCAGTTCTAATCGCACGTCCATGCCAGGATATTCCGGAACGCCGCTGCCGAAAAAACTGGGGATCAGGCCGGGATTCCATGTGTGCCTGATCGAGGCTCCAACGGACGTGCGAACGGAGTTGAAGGCGGCGCTGGCTGGCTGTGACATGAGCGCCGGAAAGGCTCCGGTTGATTTCGCCATGGTGTTCGCGAAATCGAAATCAGGGCTAACGAAGGATTTTGACCGGATCAGCAAACTGCTTGCGCCTGCCGGCATGTTGTGGATCAGTTGGCCCAAAAAAAGCTCGGGCGTGGCTACGGATCTGGACCAGAATAAAGTGCGTGAGATTGGGCTGGCGGCGGGATTGGTGGACGTGAAAGTGTGCGCGGTCACCGAGATTTGGTCGGGATTGAAATTCGTTCGGCGGCTGAAAGACCGCTGAAGATCGGCATCGCGAACGGAGAAAACAATGGTGCGAGTGGGGCTGATTGGATTTGGTCTGGCGGGACAGGCGTTTCATGCGCCGGTGATTCGCGGCGTCCAGGGGATGGAACTTGCCTGCATTCTGGAGCGGCACGGGAATAAGGCAAAGGAAAAATACCCGGAAGTGCGAGTGGCGCGAACGCTGGAGGAAATGCTGTCGGACGAGTCGCTCCGCCTGATCGCGGTGGCCACGCCGAACGACTCGCATTTTTCCTATGCCAAGGCTTGCTTGGAAGCAGGACGGGATGTGGTGGTGGACAAGCCGCTCACGCCGACGCTGGCGGAGGCGGAAGAATTGATGAGCCTGGCCGCCGATCAAGGCCGCTTGATTACCGTGTATCAGGACCGGCGGTACGATGGCGAATTTCAGGCGATAAAGGAGTTGCTGAAATCGGGCGCGGTTGGTGACGTCGCGGAGTACGAGTCGCGCTTCGACCGCTTCCGTTTGCAAAGCAAGGCGAACGCGTGGCGGGAGCGTCCGGACCATCCGGCGGCCGGAGTTTTGTGGGACTTGGGGCCGCATTTGATCGATCAGGCGCTGGTTTTATTTGGCGAGCCGCAATCGGTTTGGGCGTCGGCATTCTGTCAGCGGAAGGATTCGAAAATCGACGATTCGTTTGACGTGCACATGGAATATCCGAGTCTGCGTGCGACGCTGCGGGCGCGGATTATTGCGTATGCTCCCGGAGCGCATTTGCTGATTCACGGGACAGGAGGATCGTTCGTGAAGTATGGGATGGATCCTCAGGAGGAGATACTGCGCAGCGAGAAGTGTCCTGACGGAAAGGACTGGGGAGCGAATTGGGGAGTCGAATCGGAGGATCGCTGGGGAACTTTGAGTCGCGTGGGTGGGGAGACGCGTAAGGTGAAAACTGCGCGCGGGGACTATCGCGGTTTCTATGAGAACGTGCGGGACGCGATGGAAAAAGGCACTCCGCTGGAGGTGACGCCGCAGCAGGCATTGCGTACCATGCGCGGGATTTTGCTGGCGCATAAGAGCAGCCGGGAGGGGCGGAGAGTGCGGTGGACGGAGAAGGTGGAGTAACGGACACCGTCTCGACGGGCCGAACGCGAAATGGCGGCTTTCGGAGCCGACGCTACAAAACCTCGCGGGCAGGAGTGCCCGCGCCACACTGGCCCGCCACACGTTCCTAACCCTTCATTACTTTTTGGAAGGCAGATTGGAAGCGGGTCATCTCGTCTTGCGTGCCTACCGTGATTCGCACGTAGGTGGGCATGATGGGCCAGGTGCGGCCGATGAACACATTTTCCTTCACCATCGCATCCCGCACTTCTTTTCCGGGGCGCTTGGTATCGACCATAAAACAGTTTGATTCCGACGGGATGAAGGAATATCCGTTCTGCGCGAGCCACTGAAATGTTTGCTGGCGAACGCCGGCGTTGATGCGGCGGCGTTGCGGGACAAGGTCGGGATCCTTGAGGCTGGCGAGCGCGGCGGCGACGGCAGTGGCCGGCATGAAATTCTGTCCGCCACGGGATATTACTTTTTCCAACAGGTCGGGGCGGGCGATCACGAAACCGCAGCGCAGACCTGCCATACCATAGACCTTGGAGAAGGTGCGCAGCACGATGACGTCTTTGCCGGCCTTGACGAGATCGAGCGCGGCCGGCGTCTCGCTCAAGTGGATGTAAGCTTCGTCGATCAAAACGACGGAATCCTTGGGCTTGTTCGCAACGAGATATTCGATATCGGCGTGCGAAGTGAGAGTGCCGGTGGGATTGTTGGGATTGCAGATGTAAAAGAGTCCAGCCTCGGGATCGGCAGCCAGCATAGCCTTAATGTCGTGCGCGTAGGTCTTGGTGAGCGGCACTTTAACGACGCGCGCTCCCGCGACGGCGGCCATGTGCATGCCAGTTTCGAAACAAGGATCGGCAGTGACGTAGCTTTTCTGCGGCGAGGTGAAAGCCAGCACGCTGAGGCTCAGCGGCGGAGTGGAACCAGCGGTGCAGTAAACGGAATCGGGATTGAGGCCTTCCATCTCCGCGAAAGTGTTGACCAGTTCGTCGGTGAGATCGTCGGCGTAGCGGCCGCCAAGGGGAATGATGGCAGCCATCGCGTCGCGCGCGGACTGGCTGGGGCCGAGCGGATTCTCGTTGGAATCGATGATTACTGCATCTTTGGAATGCGGCGCCCGGCGGTGGGATGCAGCCAGCATGGGCTCATTCATGACTCGCAGGACTGCTGCTGCCGAGGCGGCAGCCGAAAGATGCAGAAACGATCGCCTCGAGAAACGCGGCATGGAAACCTCCGGCACGGCGTGTACTGCTGAGGTAAGAGATTTAACCACAGAGGGCACTGAGAACGCAGGGGAAATCTGCTGAGGCAACAATTTTGTCTAGCGGATGAACACTAGTCCTGTTTGCGGCCGGCGTAATAACCGGCGCGAGACTGGATTTTGTAGCCTTGCTTGTCTTTGATTTCGAGTTTGCGGTAGCTGCCGTCGAGCTTGGTGTTGGTGGGGGTGTAGCCGACGTTGTACTGGCTGCGAAGTTCTGCGGCGATCTGGTCGAAAGCGTCACGGAGTTTGTCGAACTTGTTGCCGACGTTGATGACGCGTCCGCCAGTTTGCTCGGTGAGCTTGCGCATCTCGGATTCGCCGGAGTAACCGAATCCGCCATAAAATCCGCGGTCGGCGCAGAGCAGTACGTAAACAATGGCGTCGGCCTTCTGGGCGGCTTCAATCGCGTCCTGAACCTTCAGTCGGCTGCCTTCGTCCTGGCCGTCGGTAAGCAAAACCATCGCTTTGCGGCCGACTTCTTTCGAGAGCATGTCGTGGCCGGAGAGATAAACGGCATCGTAGAGCAGCGTTCCCGGCGAATTGTGCTGCGGAACGGGGCCGCCGCCCATGCCGGGAATGCCGCCGCTGCTGTAGTCGACGTTCACCTTGGCTTTGTTAAGAGCGGCCTGGAGGCGGTGCACGTCGCGGGTGAAATCCTGCAGCAGGTCGACGGAGATGTCGAAGCTGATGACGTAGGCCTCGTCTTTGTCGGTCAGAATCTGGCGGAGGAAGGCGCCGCCGACTTCTTTCTCCATGTCGATGACGTTGCGCTGGCTGCCGCTGGAATCGATCATGATGCCAAGCGTGAGCGGAAGATTGCTTTCGGCGGTGAAGTACTTGATGGTCTGCGGCTTGCCGTCTTCGTAAACCTCAAAATCGCTCTTGGTGAGGTTGGGAATGAGGGCGCCGTGTTTATCTTTGACGTTAAAAAAAAGCTGGACGACGTTGACGTTAATTTTCAGGGTTTCGGTGGGCTGCTGCGAGTCGTCGGATTGCTGGCTTGGCGAGGCCGGTTGCTGGGCCGGGACTGGGGCTGGGGCTGATAACTGCTGAGCCGCGATTACAGTCGAGGCGGGGAAGTAGGCAGCCAAGGCTAGAACGATCAGAACTACGACCGGCAAGCTTCGGCGTGCGGAAATGAAAGGCTTAGGCATCCGGACTCTCTTGGAAACTCTGGATAGTGATAGTCTAATCCCGCTCTGGGTCAGTGTTAGTCTAAACCCTTAGATGCACCAAACGTTGCGGACCAGGCATCTTACAATCGGGAAACTAGAGTTTTTTTCGCGAGACGAGGCAATTATGGCGCCGGTGACGGAAGAAGGATGGCGAATGCGCAGACGGTCCTTGCTGGCAGCGGTTTGTACTATCCTGATTCCAACGATCCTGACCGCCGTCCCTCAGGTGCAGGCACAGTCTGGCGGGAGCCAGACGCAATCGCCGCCGAGTGCCGGGCAGTCTCAAGACATCCCTGACGCTCCATCGACGGTTCAACCGCCGGAGCCCAAACGTCCCTCCCAGCGGCCGGATAACACTACAAGCGCTCCGCCCGCGTATCCAGGAGAGTCTGGAGGCCACCCGGATCAGAAGACGGCGCCGCCTCCGATGCCCCCGGTGGAGACGCTTCCAGCCGGAAGCAGGCCGAGGAATCAGGTCAATCCTAAGGAAGACCTGTATACGATTCCAGTTTCGGTCCATCTGGTGCAGGTGCCCGTCATGGTGAAGGATTCCGACGGTCGTCCGGTCGACGGACTGCTTCCCAAGGATTTCTCAGTACTCGAAAACGGAAAGAAGCAGACGCTTACGTACTTTTCTAGCGATCCGTTTGAGCTTTCTGTCGCCATCGTGCTCGATACGAATATCGCGGACGTGGTACTGCAACAGGTCAATCAGACTTACTCATCTCTGGTGGGAGCATTTAGCCCGTACGACGAAGTCGCGCTTTACACGTATAGCAGCACGGTCACACAAGTCACCGATTTCAGCGGCCGGGCGACCAAATTGACGGCGGCGCTGAACCAATTGAAGACAGTGCGCGGCCGCAACAATGGTCCGCCGGTATTGGGCGGGCCGTTGGGACCGCAGGGGCCAAGCATCAACGGGATGCCAGTCGGCGGACCTCCGGTGGCGCCGGTGATGACTCCCCCCCGGGAATCGCATGTTTTGAATGACGCGATCCTGCGCGCGGCCTTAGACCTGAGCAAGCGGGATCGTACCCGGCGCAAAGTAATTTTTGTCATCAGCGATGGACAGGAATTGGGCAGTCGGTCAAGCTATCGTGATGTGATGCGGGTGCTGCAGA
Organism: Candidatus Sulfotelmatobacter sp.; assembly: GCA_036269595.1. Taxonomy (GTDB): domain Bacteria; phylum Acidobacteriota; class Terriglobia; order Terriglobales; family Acidobacteriaceae; genus Sulfotelmatobacter. The sequence goes on along the minus strand of DATBEI010000061.1, from coordinate 922 downwards.
CCCACGACATCCAGGTTAAAGCGGTTGTGGTCGACACCGGGGCGCTGCCCGGTTACAAACAGATCGAAAAGTTGCACCATATCCCCAAGCAGGGCTTCAACGAGATTCTGCCGCGCTACGTGAATGCCACCGGAGGGGGACAGGTCTTCACCGAACTTTCCCGCAATGCCATGGAAGAGGCGTACGGGCAGATTACATCTGAGGCGAGAAACCAGTACACCCTGGCGTATTCTCCGAAGGCGACAACCGGTCCAAGCACCTACCGCAGCATTGAAGTTCTGGTGGATAAAAAGGGCCTGAACATCTATACCAAACAAGGGTATTATCCGGTTCCGGCGGCGCGTTAGCGCGGCCTGGAATGCCGGGGGGTCACCTGAGTAACCTGCCGTACGCACCTTCCATGTGATATAAAGAGCCCGAGCCTCCGAAAAGGAACCAGTGCAGGCGGCAGCCCCCGAGGGGTATGCCCGCATTTGAGGAAAGTCTTGAGTTTCATCAACTTCGCAGCTCGTGAGATCAATTGCAAGATCGTGTACTACGGCGCCGGATTAGGCGGCAAGACCACGAATTTGCAGGTGATTTACCAGAAAACGGCGGACCAGCAGAAGGGCAAGATGATCTCGCTGGCCACCGAGACTGAACGTACGCTGTTTTTCGACTTTCTGCCGCTGGACCTCGGCTCTGTCCGCGGCTTCAAGACGCGCATTCATCTCTACACCGTGCCCGGACAAGTCTTTTACGATGCCAGCCGCAAGCTGATTCTGCGCGGCGTGGACGGCATCGTGTTCGTGGCCGACTCCCAGGAACAGCGCATGGACGCCAACGTGGAAGCGCTGGAAAACCTGATGTCGAACCTGAAAGAACACGGCTACGACTTCAACAAGATTCCTTACGTGCTGCAGTTGAACAAGCGCGACCTGCC
>DATBEI010000059.1:0-77643 GCA_036269595.1 Candidatus Sulfotelmatobacter sp. | reverse complement strand
CCGCGGCCATCGCCCTGACCGTTTTCGCCGGATCTCTCGCGGCTGCTCCTGCCACCTACAAAGAACCGCTGGACGCTCGGACCTTGGACACGATCAAATCAGAGTTCATTAAGCTCATGGAACTAGCTAACCGGCACGATTTCAAGGCTTTACACGAGATGTTCTGGCAATCCCCCTCGACCCTTCTTGTGGCGAAGAACGCGATGCCCTCCGAGGGCAACTGGGCAGGCTTCTGGGGCAACGAGGCTATCGATCAGAAGCTACACGACATCGGCACTTCTGGCCCGGTCGTGCTTGAGGCGGACTATTCGAAGCTCAAGGTCGTAGGCCTGACGCAAGATATTGCGGAGTCCTATGTCCCCATGAATATCACGGTCTCCTATGCGGGGCAGGACGGAACGCCCAAGCCATTCCTGATGATTATAAATTGGATAAAAGTCGGGAAGGACTGGAAGGTCGCCTCCGAGATCATCCTGCCAGTCCCTCCGGCACCCGCTGCCAAGGGGTAGACAGCACCAGATGCCTACGGTGCGGCAACAAGTGCAATCGAACGGCCTACGGTAATCCCATAATGCATCCAGGGACCGGTCGGTCTCATCCAACCTTGGTACTGTGCGAGATCAGCGGGCAGGCGGTCGCTGAATCAACTTCACGAGGGGGGTGGCAGCGTGCGCAAAGGCGAGGCGACACGACAGGATATCATTCGCAAAGCGGCCCCAATCTTCAATCGGAAAGGGTACAGCGGCGCTGCACTTTCCGACCTCATGCGAGCCACTGGTCTCGAAAAAGGTGGGATTTACCGGCACTTTGAGAGCAAAGAAGAACTTGCGGGGGACGCCTTCGACCACGCTTGGAAAGTTGCAATGGATGCGCGCTTCGAAGGAACAGAGGAGATCCCGAATACCGTTGATCGTCTCAAACAAATCGTGCGGAACTTTCGCGACCGGCGTACAGGGCTGGTGCCGGGAGGTTGCCCGCTGCTGAACACGGCCATCGATTCCGACGATGGCAATCCTCAGTTGCGCGCCAAAGCCCGCCAGGCTCTCAGTTCCTTGCTTGATCGTCTGCAATCCATTGCCGACGAGGGGCAACGACGAGGCGAGGTGCGTGGCGATGTCGATTCGGCGAAATTGGCCACCTTGATTGCAAGTACGCTTGAAGGCAGCATAATGGTGAGCCGTCTGCAGAAGAAGGAAGAGCCTCGTGACCTTGCCGTCCGTCATCTGGAGGAATATCTCGAAACCAAAGTTCGTGCGCGGAAGTCGAAGGCCGGAGCCGACAAGCCATGAGTACTCAAGAAATTCCGGCGCAAGCGGACTTCAGGGAACGCGCAAAGACGAACGACGTTCCCATTGCCCGGCTGATTGGATTTGAGGCGAAAGACATTGCTGACGGACGGGCGACGGTCGTCTTAGCCGCCGGACCACAGCATGCAAATCCCATGGGAACGCTGCATGGCGGAATTCTTTGCGATATTGCTGACGCCGCGATGGGCATAGCGTTTGCAAGTACTCTCGCCCCTGATGAATCCTTTACTACCGTGGAATTAAAAATCAATTTCTTTCGCCCGGTCTGGCACGCACAACTCAAAGCGGAAGGAACGGTCCTGCGGCGTGGCCACACGATCGGCTACGTCGAGTGCACAATCACTGACGAGGAGAACCGATTGGTCGCAAAAGCGGCTTCCACGTGTATGGCACTTCGCGGCCAGAAGGCTGAAGGACGTTAATCCTCTTACTTTGCCTCCTGCTTCTTTAACGTCTGCTCATAGAACAGCTCTCTCAGGCTAGCCCTCGATAATTCATATCCCTTCGTTCGAGTATCTTTACTGATCAAGGACCCGCCTCGTGGCGCGCTTGCGGGCTGAGTATTTTTTCTCAATTCAGCCCGGCGAATCTATGGGATACTGTGGTCGCTATGTGGGTCTGCGGGACTCTAGAGCGGAAGCATTTTCGTACGATAAACGTACAATGGATTGGGCAATGGAGCCTTTTTAGCCGTTGTGGCGGTTCCTAGAATCAATAAGTTACGTGTTATCAATACCCTGAATAGTTCGACTCCCGTCGCCTCCACCATTTCAAATAAGCCACAACAAAATCCCCACGCAGCCGAAAAATCGCAGAATAAGTGTGAGCCAATTCGGCGAGAAGCTCAACTTGTGCTACCGCGAGTCCAGGGAGTCCTACGTCCTAAGCCGATTTATTCGCAGGAGTTCGAAGACTCATATCGTTACGTTTGTCGTGTCTCCATGGGTGGCACTCCGACTGCTAAGGCACTATGCGGCCGATGGCGGTCATGACCATCACGAGTCCGAGGGCTGGACTATGCATTTCTACCGCAAGATCAAGAACCCGTTGTTGATCCTCGATGCCAAGCGGCGTTGGCTGTCTCTCGGTGGCGTGTCTTGTTGTTGGCCGCGGCGTTTGTCCCCTGAAATGGGTTCGCGTGAAAATGCTGCCATTCGATAACAAGAGCGAGTTTCAGATCATCATCGACATGCCTGATGGAACGCCTTAGAGCAAACCACGCGCGCCGCGCAGACCCTGGGAAATTATCCCGCGTAGCAACCCGAGGTCACAAACTACCAGATTTATTCCGGCACATCGGGTACCTTCAACGGTCTGGCGCGGCATTACTTCGTACGGTCAGCCGAATCAGGCCGACAGTTGTGGGCGAACAAATGGCGAATATGATAGGATCGCTTTTGCCATGGCGCGGCGTCCTGATCGCGAGAAGGTAGAGATACTCAGCGAGAAGGAACTCACGGAACTTCGGCATAACCTTGCGCACCTCAGCCTGGGGGCTGTGCGGGATTTCTATGACCAGGCGTATCGCGATTGCCGCTTAATCTATAGCCGGTTGCCCAGTGCGAGGCAGATGCAGACGCTGGTGCAGGTGTGGAAGCAACTGCGAAAGTGGCGTTGAAGAGAGTGTGAGCGTCGATGTTGCTATAGCGTTCAAGTCCTTGCCATGAGTTTTTCGATTCGGATGGGCAGTTCGCGCACACGCAAGCCGGTAGCGTGGTATGTCGCCGAGGCTAGGGCGGAAGCACAGCCGGTCAGGCCGATCTCGCCGATTCCGCGCGCGCCGTATTCGTTCATGATTTTGTCGGGATAATCAAGAAAAATACACTCGACGTTGGGGACGTCGGCGTTTACGGCGACCAGGTAGTCGGCGAAATTGTTGTTGATGGGATGGCCGGTGCGTTGGTCGTAGACGGCTTCTTCGAACAGGCCCATGCCAATGCCCATGGTGACCGAGCCCATGATCTGATTGCGCGCGGTCTTCTGATTGATCATGCGGCCGCCATCGATCACCGAAAGCCAGCGGGTTACTCGCAGACGAAAGATTTCTGGGTCAAACGAGACTTCGCAGAAGTGCGCGCCGAAGGAATGGGTCGAGTAATTTTTCTGCTCGGGAGTGCCGTCGGTTTTCGCGTGGCCGTCCAAGCCCACTAATTTTGCCGCTGTCAGGATCTGCTCGAAGGGCACGCCGCTTTCGGGAGACTTGTTCTGGTCATGCACACGGCCGGCGGTCATGTTGAGCGTCTTGGGGTCGGCCTTTTCGAAGGGAGAGTTCGGAGTCTTGACCGCGGCTTTTAACACGGCTTGAATGGCGTTCTCGGTAGCTTTCACGATCGCGGGAATCACGGTGGATGTGGCCGAAGATCCGCCCGAAGTTGGTCCGGGAGGAAGAGCGCTGTCGCCGAGCACGACTTGAACTTTGTCGACGGGCAGGCCAGTTTTGTCGGAGACAATTTCCGCGAAGACCGTATAGGTTCCGGTTCCGATGTCCTGAGTGGCGCAGGAGGCGCGCGCGGTTCCGTCGGCAAGCAGGCGCACTCGAACTTCGGCGCCCCGTTGGTGTGCGGGCCAGGTGCAAGTCGCCATACCCCAACCAAGAATTTCTCCGTTGTGAGTCATGGAGCCGATTTTAGGATTGCGCTTGCCCCATCCAAAGCGCTCGGCGCCCTGCTGATAGACCTCGCGCAGGTGCTTGCTGGACCAGGGATGACCAGTGCTTTCGTCGGTCTCGGCGTAGTTGCGTAAGCGTATTTCGAGCGGATCGAGATTCAGTTTCTCAGCCAATTCGTCAAGCGCGGATTCGATGGCGAAGAGCGCAGGGGTTCGCCCGGGCCCGCGCATGGGAGTGGGCGTGCCGGTATTGAGCGAGACCTGATGCTGCAGGCCGTTGACATTGGGACAGCTGTAGAGCATAGCGGTGGCGTCGACGCAGTCTTCCAGAAAATCGTCCACTTGCGACGAACTCTGCAAAACTTCATTCGAAAACGCGAGCAACTTGCCGTCGTGATTGGCGCCGATGCGAATTCGTTGCTGAACCGTGGGACGATGGCCTACCGTGGTGAACATTAACTGGCGCGGGACGGCGACTTTCACTGGACGCTTCACGCGCCGGGCCCCCATGGCTGCCATCCACGAATGGGGCCAGGGAAAAAGCTTAGATCCAAAGCCCGATCCGATAAAGGGCGACAGGATCTGGATCGATTCTGGGGGCATACCCAAAACCTGCGACGCCACGTTGTGATGATTCACTACGCCCTGGCTGCTTTCATACAGGGTAAATTTGTCGTGCTCTTCATCCCAAATGGCGATCGTGCCGTGCATCTCCATGGGATTGTGAACTTCGATCGGAGTGATGTAAGTCTCGTCTAGTTTGACTTCCGCCTGCTGAAAGGCTGAATCGAAATCGCCGCGCCTGTAGTTGGCGCTGGCCTTGGACTGCTTTTCGCCATCGTCCAAGCGGACGACTGGGCGCTGGGCATCGTATTCGACGCGCACGTGAGAAGCCGCGTCCTGAGCCTGCTCGAAGGTGTCGGCGATCACGAGCGCTACGTACTGGCCGTAGTAGTAAACGTTTTCGTCCTCGAAAGGCGGACGGCTTTCGCTGGGGCGACTGGATTCTTCGAGTGATCCGGCGGGGCGGTAGAGTTTTTCGGCGTTTCCGTGATGCAAGATGGCCAATACTCCGGGCATTTTTTCGGCTTCGGCGGTTTCAATGTGTTTGATTTTTCCTCGGCCGACCGTGCTGGCGACGGCGACTCCATAAGCGACATTCTCCATGGGATGTTCCAGGGTGTACGGCGCGCGGCCCGTGACTTTCAGCTTGCCGTCTATGCGCGTGACAGGTTGTCCAATTGGTGTGGTGCTCATGAACGTCTCGTCTCCCCTAAATTCTGTTTTGCTTAAGCGGCCTGGGTTACGACTTTCAGGGCGCGGGTCAATGTGCGCTTGGCAAGTTCGACTTTAAAAGCATTGTCGTGAAGCGGCTTCGCGCCTTGGAGTGCGGTTTCCGCGGCGGCTCGGAAATTGGATTCGCTAGCCTCACGGCCCTCGAGGGCTTGTTCGGCTTCTGTTGATCTCCATGGCTTCGTCCCGACGCCGCCAAGGGCTATTCTGATTCTCTGCACCGTACGGCCTTGCATCTGAGCGACCACCGCTGCCGACGCCAGGGCAAATTCATAGGACGCGCGATCGCGGCGCTTCAAGTAATACGAGCGAGTGCCCGGAGCGAGCGCGGGCAGCGTGACGTGTGTGATCAGATCGCCGGGTTGCAGAACGTTCTCGCGATTTGGTGTGGAACCCGGCACAAAATAAAAATCATTGAGGGGAACGGCTCGCTCACCTTTCGCTCCGCGAATGTGCACGGTGGCTTCAAGAGCCATCATGGCGACGGCCATGTCCGAAGGATGGGTTGCAATGCAGTGGTCGCTGGTCCCGAGGATGGCGTGAATGCGGTTGAAGCCATCGATGGCCGCGCAGCCCGCGCCCGGATTGCGCTTGTTGCAAGCGTAGGCCGTGTCGCGAAAATAATAACAACGCGTGCGCTGCAGAAGATTGCCGCCAGTAGTGGCCATATTGCGAAGCTGCGGCGACGCGTCGGAGAGTAGCGCTTGCGAAAGCACAGGATACTGTTGCTGAACGTCGGAGTCATGCGCTAGATCGCTGTTGCGAACCATCGCTCCTATTCTGATCGCGCCTGCCGGCAGTTTTTCGATTTTGTCGAGCGAGAGAGAGTTGATATCGACGAGAGTGGTGGGGCGCTCAACATTGAGTTTCATCAGATCGATCAGGGTTGTGCCGCCGGCGACGAATTTCGCATGAGGCGCCGAGGAAATACCGAGGGCACCTTCGATGTCGCGGACTTTTTTGTATTGGAATGCCTGCATGCGTTCTCCTTACGAGCGCTTTCGCGCCTGCTGGACGGCTGCAATGATGTTGGGATAGGCGCCGCAGCGGCAGATGTTGCCGCTCATGCACTCGCGGACGGAGTCATCGTCTTCACCGCAGGGCTCCTTTAGCAACGCTGCCGCCGACATGATTTGGCCGGAGGTGCAGTACCCGCACTGGAAGCCATCGTGCTCCAGAAATGCGGCTTGCACGGGATGCAGTTCGCCGTTGCTAGCCAGGCCTTCAATAGTGGTGATGCGATCGCCTTCGTGCATGACGGCGAAGGTGAGGCAGGAATTTACGCGGCGTCCGTTGATGTGCACGGTGCAGGCGCCGCACTGACCGTGGTCGCACCCTTTTTTTGTGCCGAACAGGTGAAGGCGCTCGCGCAGAGTGTCGAGCAGCGTGACTCGAGGTTCGAGTTTGAGGCGATAATCGCGGCCATTGACGTTGAGCACGACTGGCACCGGCGGAACGCTGCCGGCGGTCGTGCTCGAAGGCGCGGGAGAAGTTTCGACCTGCGCTGCCGAGATGCTGTGAAGTAAGGGAGCGGTGGAAACTGCAATTCCTCCGGCGCTCAGACAGGTAAGGAACGAACGCCGCGTCACTCCATTGGCGTTGGGCTGCGATTTTGGGGGTTCGGGAAGAGGCTCAAAACCCGGTACTGCTGGGACTTTTTTCTTCGGCATTATGTTCACCCAGTCGCGTTCGGCGGACAGAAGTTGGGCATTAGATTCAAGCGAACTCGTTGGGGTTGGCGCAGTAGCGATACTGGCAGGTTTTCTTTGTTACACTTGCGCGCATGAGTCCCATAAATCGTAGACAATTTCTTGAGCAATGCGGGAAAACTGCGGTAGCAGCTTGGATGTTGCGACCAGTTGCTGGCGCGAAAGCGGGTTCTGCGCCCTCGGTGCAATTTCCTACTGATGCACGAGCACGAGTGTCGGTTGCGGCTTATCCTTTTCGGGAATTTATTGAGGGCTGGAAAGGGTGGGACGGAAAATCTCCCGGCGCCGTACCCGGTTCGCAGCAGATGGAATTGAAGGCCTTTGCGGCGCACGTTGCGGAAAAGTTCAATGTGCATTGTATCGAGCCGTGGAGCCGAGTTTTCCCTTCAACCGACGCGAAATATTTGGAACAGTTCCGCAGCGCCGTGGCGAAAGCCCACTCTTCAATTGTGGACATCGCGGTGGATGAACAGCACAGCCAATATTCGCCGGACGCGGCCGAGCGCGCACGGTCGCTCACTTCCAGTAAAAAGTGGGTGGATGTAGGCGCGGCGCTGGGTTCTCCCAGTATTCGCGTGCATGTGCAAGGCGCGAAGGATGTGAAGCCGGACGTCGGGCGCGCGGCCGATACGCTGGCGCGTGTGGCGGACTATGGCGCGAAAAAGAATGTGGTCATCCATCTTGAAAATGACGATGCCGTGAGTGAGGATCCATTCTTTATTGTGCAGGTGATTGAAAAGGTGAATAGTCCTTGGCTGCGTGCCCTGCCGGACTTTGGTAACACGCTAAACACCCACGATGACGACTACAACTATCGAGCGGTTGATGCGATGTTTGCTCATGCTTACGGCATTTGTCATGTGAAGGACGGCGAGGTCGACGAACAGGGAAAACCCACGCACGTCGATCTGGCCCGCACGTTCGCCATTCTGAAAAAGCGCGGCTACAAAGGGTATTGCTCGATTGAGTACGACGCGCCGGGCGATCCCTACAAGCCGACGGCGGAGTTGGTGCAGAAGACGATCGAGTTCCTTTCGTAGCGGGAAAAGCAGATTCCTCGCTTCGCTCGGAATGACAATCTATGGCTTGAACAATAAATTGCTGCGGAGAACACAATGGCTGGACAGGGCGTTCGACGACGGGAAGTATTGCGCATTCTAGGAACGGCTGCCGCGGGGGCGCAGTTTCCGGGATTCAGCAAGTGGGCGTTCGCCTGCGGGCACGTAGGCAATGCGGCTTTGCAGATCAAGCCAGCGATGTATCATCCGCAATTCTTTACGACCGAGGAATACGCCGCGGTGGAGCGACTGGCGGAGATCATCATTCCCAATGACGGCACGCCGGGCGCGGCAGAAGCGGGCGTGGCGGAGTTTATCGATTTCACGGTGGCGAGCAATCCCGATGTGCAGTATGAGTTTCGCATGGGACTGAGTTGGCTAAACGCGAATGCCGAGCAGAAAAATGGCAAACGATTTGTGGAACTGACGCCGGAACAGCAGACTTCCCTGCTGGAACCGTTGGGCTTCAAAGATAAGGCGCGTACGGCCGACGAGACCGGCCGGCACTTCTTCCGCATGATGCGGGAGTACACGGTGACCGGCTTCTACACCAGCGAAATCGGCTACAAAGAGTTGGATAATCCGGCGTTGAAATTTTATGCGGAGTCGCCGGAATGCCCGCATCATGACGATCCGCAGCACGCGCACATGGCGCAAGCGCGGTCGTGAGGGCGTCATTGGTCGTTGGTCATTGGTCGTTGAAACATTCGACCCAAATGGGTTCGCTCTCGACGAATGACTAACGACCAAGGATGTTGATTTGAGAGGACCATGGCTAGACAAATCTACGACGTGATTGTGATAGGAACCGGCGCTGGCGGCGGCATGGCGATTAAGACGCTGTGCGAGGCCGGTCTGAAAGTGTGCGCACTCAACGCCGGACGCCGTCTCGATCCGGAAAAGGATTTCCGCTACCACCGCATGCCCTGGGATATGAAGTATCGCGGGCTTGACGATCCCAAGCGGCGTGGCGAGTCCTATGGCTACATGGATAACGAGTACACCAAAGCGGCGTGGGATCATGAAATTCCGTTCACCGTCGCTCCAGGAACGAAATGGATGTGGCCGCGCTGCAATGCGGTCGGGGGGAAGACGAATTTCTGGGGACGCAGTTCGGCGCGCTTTGGCGACATCGATTTCAAGGCGGCCTCGCTCGACGGCTATGACGTGGACTGGCCGGTTACGTACGAAGAGATCAGCCCGTTCTACACGCGCGTGGAGAAGATGATTGGCGTGGCCAGCACGGTGCAGAACCGGCCAAGCAATCCGGACGGTTCGTACTTGCCGCCGTTCAAGTTTCGCTGCCTCGATTTCATTCTGCAGACGGGCTGCAACAAGATTGGAGTACCGTATTTGCCGGATCGTTGCGCGCAACTTACGCAGCCGCATGAAGGACATCCGGCATGCCATTTTTGCGGCGAGTGCACCACCGGATGCGATGTCGGCGCATTTTTTTCAACGCCCTACTTCTTTCTGCCAAAAGCGGAGGCGACGAAGAACCTGGAGTTGCGCACCAATGCGCTGGCAAAAAATGTTTTGGTGGACGAGAACGGGCACGCGGCAGGCGTGGCGTATATCGATCGCCAGACAAGGCAAGAGGTAGAAGTATCCGCACGGGCAGTCGTGGTTGCCGCGGGGTGCATCGAGTCCTCGAGGATCTTGCTGAATTCGAAGTCGCGCTATTGGCCGAATGGGGTGGCGAATTCCAGCGGGCAGGTGGGGCGCAATCTTTGCGATCACCTGTATGGCGAATCGGCGCACGGATATCTGCCGCAATTACTCGGCCAGCCAAGTTTTCCCGATCACGTGGCGGACAGCACCATTGCGTGGATGCCGCGTTGGCAGAATCTGAAAGATGCGCACGAAGAGAACTTCATTCGCGGATATTCGATTTACCCCGACGGCGGATGCACCGAGTTTCCATGGTACGCCCGTGAGATGGACGGCTTCGGATCGTCGTTCAAACGCGAAATCAAGAGACGTTATCCTGCGCCGGTAAGTTTCGAGGTTCAGGCGCCGTCGCAGCGGTCGGATACGAATTTTATGGATCTCGATCCTGAGGTGAGTGATCCGTATGGTATTCCAGTCGCGCGCATGCATTTCGAGTGGGATGAGAATGTGCTCAAGATGTGGGAGCACTCTAAGCAGGTGTGCGCCGAAGTTCTGCGGGCTGCGGGCGGAGTGCTCGAGGGTTCGGGCCAAGAACCGGAAATTCCCGGCTGGAGCCTGCACGAAACCGGAACCTGCCGCATGGGAAATGATCCAAAGAAGTTTGTGACCAACCGTTTTGGGCAGACTCACGACGTGCCGAACTTGTATGTTTGCGATGCCAGCGTGTTTCTGAATTGCACGGACAAGACTACGACGATCAGCATTCTGGCATTCTCGTTGCGCACTTCTGAATACTTAATCGACAATTTCCGGCGAGCTAAGCATAAGGTAGCGTAATCTGCACATACGCAGCAGAGCAAGGCCGCAAACACATCGTGAAACCGCGGGCCAACGGACTGACTGACCGGTTCGAAACATACAAACTTACTTTCACGGCAAGTACCCGGCTCGGTCCTTCATCGGTAGTCTGCTGCGGGGCGGCAAATTCGAAAGTGTTGGGCATCGCCGTCAAGAAGCAATGAGGCCGGCATTATTCGTTGTTTATTCGCCTGGGGCAAGCTTTTGTGTTAAATGTAAAGCATGCGAAAAGCGGTCAATCATCTGAAGAAAGCCGACCCGACTTTGCGCACGATTATTGAGCGGGTGGGGCCCTGTCGCATGGAGTTCGGCCTACCGGAGTTTTGCAGCCTGGCTGAGGCAATCGTTTATCAGCAATTGAATGGCAAGGCGGCGGTGACGATCTTCAACCGCTTCGTGGCACTCGCGGGAGAACCGCTCACGCCACAGGGCATTCTCAAACTGAGCGATGAAGAGTTGCGCAGCGTTGGCCTCTCGAAACAGAAGTCGGCTTATCTGAAAGATCTTGCTGCGAAAACGGCTTCTGGTTTGCTCGACTTTTCCCGGCTTCCCACGTTGAGCGATGAAGAAGTCATTCAGCATCTCACGCGAGTGAAGGGCGTTGGGGTGTGGACGGCACATATGTTTCTGATGTTTTCGTTGCGGCGGCCGAATGTGCTGCCGACGGGCGATTATGGAGTGCAAGTTGCGATTCGTAAGCATTACAAGAAACGCAAACTGCCCAAACCGAAAGATATGGAGAAAATCGCCAGAGCGTGGGAACCCTATCGCAGCGTGGCTTGCTGGTACATGTGGAGAAGTTTGGACATTAAAACTGTTTAACTACTCCCGGAAAGCCGGGTTCCAGGTGCCGCTGTGTTCCCCTGTGCCCGCTGTGGTTAAATGGTGTGCAATGGCTGACGCGAAAATTCGTGTGCTAGTGGCAAAGCCTGGGCTCGACGGGCATGACCGTGGGGCGAAGGTGATTGCCCGTGCATTGCGCGACGCGGGCATGGAAGTAATCTATACCGGGCTGCGGCAGACCCCGGAGATGATCGTGACCTCTGCGCTGCAAGAAGACGTTCAGGTAATTGGGCTCTCGATTCTTTCCGGCGCACACAACGCGATCGTTCCCCGCGTGATGGACCTGCTCAAGCAGAACAAGATGGATGATGTGATCGTAGTCGTGGGAGGCATCATCCCGAATCAAGATATCGATGGCCTGAAAAAGATTGGCGTAGCCGCAATTTTCCAGCCGGGCACGGCGATGGACGAGATTGTTCAGTTCATCCGCACGCATGTGAAAGGGCCCGGCGTGCCGGCGGCGGGCTGATGTCTGCTATCAGCGCCTCCCGCGCTCGCGAACTCCTCTCGAAAACGATAGGGCCGGCGCCGTGGTACTGGAAGACGTTTCCCGCTTTCCGTTCACTCGCCGGACAGCCTTTCGTCTGGACTCATCATGGCGAGCAGGGTCCGATCGCACACCTTGTAACGCTTGGCCTGCAGACGGAATCAGACAAAGCGCGGCTAGCGCTCAATACTTATTGCCGGCCGTTTCTGGTGCCTCCGTATTTCCTCGGGATCTGGTGCCCGGAGGGACGCAACATTCGGCTCACCTGCTTCGATCCGGATCAATTGAAAGCGTTTGATTTGGCGGAGGTCGCGGGCTGGTTCAAAGCGTCATCGGACCGCATTTACTCGGCGACCGCGCCCACGGCCGACTTCGAGGTGCCGCTCACCCTATCGCCGGGCACGCATAAAATCGACGTGCCTGCGGAGTTTGCCGCCGTGGACGAATTGATCGTCCCTACCAGCTATAAAGCGACGTCAAACAAGGATCCCGCATTTGCGCTCTTTATTTTTTACCCGCAGGCCGGATTGGTTGAGGTTTTGCCGCAGGAGTGGTTTACCTCGGCGCAATACCATGTGGGGCAGCAATGGATCACGCGCGCCGCTCGCGATCCGGAGTCGCACCGCATCGTCGGCGATTGCTTTGGCGTGGGAACGTTTTTGTTGGAAGAAGATGGATGCAGGCTGGCGGAGTGGCTGGAGCGGAGAGAATAGAATCGCGCCTGAGTTGCCGGCTTCCGGTGGAACCATCTGAAGATCGCCTTCATGCCCTTATCTGGATTTCGCGTTGAACAGCAATTGGGAGTGCAGATTTTGCGGCTCCAGTCGGACGACGCGATCAACCGGCTTACGCGCGATTGCGTGCAAACGTTGGCGGACGAGATTGGCGAGTTGGCTTCGAACGGTGCGCCGCTGATTGTTGCCGCGAACAATCGCTTCTTCTCTGCGGGTGCGGACTTGAGAGAAATTTCACGGCTCAAAGGAACTGATGCGTTTGAATTCGCCCAGATGGGCCAGCGATTGATGGAAGCGATCGATCACTTCCCTACTCCTGTGTATGCAGCCATCGACGGGTACTGTATGGGAGGCGCGCTCGATCTGGCGCTGGCGTGCGATCATCGGATTGCCTCGCCACATGCTGTGTTTGGCCATCGTGGTGCGGCCCTGGGGCTAATCACTGGCTGGGGCGGTACGCAGCGTTTGCCGCGACTGATTGGCAAAGGACGGGCATTGGAAATGTTTGTGGCAGCAGAAAAAATAGCGGCCTCTCAGGCCTTACGAATCGGGCTAGTCGATGCGATCGCTGCTGATCCTGTGGCGGAGGCAGTACGACGCATTCGCCAGTAACATCGAACGTTTTTCTATTTGGACTAGGGACTCGCGAGCATTGCGCGCCGAAGCCCGCGTGGTATACCGTAATCAGTCCGCGTATCATTTTGTTGACCCATGGCGAACCGTAACGAAGCTCCCACCAATAACTCGTCTGCGCCGGGAAATGTACTGACCACGAAGATCGATCCCACTTCGGCGCGCTACGAAGCCAACATGCGGTTTCTGGCGGACCTGATGTCGCAAGTGCGCAATGAAGGCGAAAAGATTTGCGAGGGCGGCGGCGCCAATGCGATTGAAAACCAGCATGCCAAGGGCCGGTTGACGGCCCGCGAACGGATTGCCCTTCTCGCCGATCCAGATACATTTTTCGAGCTGGGTCTTTACACCGCTTACGGCATGTATGAGGAGTGGGGCGGCGCACCTGCCGCGGGCGTGATTACCGGGTTGGCTCGCATTGAGAGCCGCATGGTGATGATCATCGCCAACGACGCCACCGTGAAAGCGGGCGCGTTTTTTCCCATGACCTCGAAGAAAGTGATTCGGGCGCAAAACATCGCCATCGAGAATCGCATTCCCACGATTTATCTGGTCGACTCTGCTGGTGTTTTTCTGCCGCTCCAGGAAGATGTGTTTCCCGACACTGACGATTTCGGGCGGGTCTTTCGCAATAACGCCGTCATGTCGGCGATGGGCATTCCGCAGATCGCCGCCATCATGGGCATGTGCGTCGCGGGCGGCGGATATTTGCCGGTCATGTGCGATCACGTGCTGATGACTGATGGCAGCGGACTTTTTCTCGCAGGGCCAGCACTGGTACAGGCTGCGATCGGGCAGAAAGTTTCTGCGGAAGAACTGGGGGGCGCGGCCATGCACTCGGCCATCAGCGGCACGATCGATTTTCGCGAGGCCAACGACCAGGCTTGCATCGCGCGGATTCGCTCGATTGTGGAGAAGTGGGGATACCGCCGGCTCTCTCCGTGGGACCGGAAGAAGCCTGTGGAACCGGAACTGGCGGCGGAAGAAATCTATGGAGTCTACGATTCGTCGCCGGCGCGACCCTATGACATGAAGGAAGTGCTGGCGCGCGTGATCGATGGCAGCCGCTTCGACGAATACAAACCAGAATACGGAAAGACGCTGATCTGCGGGTACGCGCGCATCGGCGGTTTTGCGGTAGGCATTGTTGCCAACCAGAAGTTACACGCGCAACAGACCGATCACGAAGGCCACAAACGGGTTGAGTTTGGCGGTGTGATCTACACTGAGTCAGCCGAGAAGGCTGCGCGCTTCATCATGGACTGCAATCAGAATCTCATTCCGCTGATTTTTTTTCACGACGTGAATGGCTTCATGGTGGGACGGGACGCGGAGTGGAGCGGCATCATCAAAGCGGGCGCGAAGATGGTGAACGCGGTTTCGAATTCCGTGGTCCCGAAGATTACAGTGATCGTGGGCGGATCTTTCGGCGCCGGGCATTATGCGATGTGCGGGAAGGCATATGATCCCAGATTTGTATTTGCTTGGCCTACGGCGCGCTACGCGGTCATGAGCGGGGATTCGGCGGCAGGCACGCTGGTCGAGATCAAGGTAAAACAACTCGAGCGCGGCGGCACGAAGCTGAGCGCCGAAGAAAGAAAAGAGCTCTACGAGTCGGTGAAGCGCACCTATGACGAGCAAACTGATCCACGGTACGGCGCGGCGCGCTTGTGGATCGATAAAATTATTGATCCTATCGAAACTAGGGACGCAATCACTCAGGCGCTGGAAGCTGCAGCGCTGAACCCCGACGTGGCGGAGTTTAAGGTTGGAGTGCTACAAACATAACTTGGCCACGGATTGTACGGATGGACACGGATTTTAAAAGAATCATCATGATTTTTTGATCTGTGCGAATCCGTGTTGATCCGTGGCTGAGGACTTATGGCCGATACTGTCAAACTAATTGAATGTCCGCGCGATGCCTGGCAAGGGCTGCCAGGATTGATTCCTGCCGACTTGAAGGCCGACTACCTCAAAGCCTTGATCAGTGTGGGGTTTAAGCACATCGACGCGGTGTCGTTCGTGTCGCCAAAAGCCGTGCCGCAGATGGCGGATTCGGAAGAAGTTTTGAAGGAACTCGATCCTCCCGATGACGTAGAGATTATCGGTATCGTGGTGAATGAACGCGGCGCGCAACGAGCGATTGCGACCAAGGCGGTTTCGACGCTGGGATTTCCCTATTCGATTTCAGAAACGTTCCTGCGCAAAAATCAGAATCAGTCGCCGGAGAACGCCCTCGAAGAACTGGAGAAGGTTCAGAACAAAGCTGAAGACGCCGGGCTTGATGTAGTCGTCTATATCTCCATGGCGTTCGGGAATCCTTACGGTGATTTGTGGAATCCCGATGAGGTGATTGAGGCGATCTCGCTGATGGAAGTGGATAATTTGCGGATGATTTCTCTGGCCGACACGGTGGGCGTAGCGACCCCGCAGCAAGTCGGCGATCTGGTAGGCGCGGCGATGGCGAAGTACGACTACCTTGAGATTGGCGTGCACTTGCACAGTCGCCCCGAGCAGGCCGCCGAAAAGATTCTCGCGGCGTATGACGCGGGTTGCCGCCGCTTTGATTCGGTATTGGGCGGCTTGGGCGGCTGTCCTTTTGCGCAGGACGCGTTGGTTGGCAACATCCCGACCGAGACCGTTATCGAGACACTCGGGCGGCGGGGAGCGCACTTTCCGCCGTTAAAGCCCTTGGATTCGCTGCTGAAGGCAACGGCAGGAATCGGCGCAAGATTTTCAAGTTCGCATGCCGCAGATTGAAGCGCGGCCACGGATTTGCACGGATCTGCACGGATAAATACCGGGTTTTGATCTGTGGTAATCCGTAAAATCCGCGGCAGGTTTTCTTTGCTTATGAGTTACAAGACCATACAACTCGCATACGAAGGCGGAGTGGCGACGATCACGCTGAACCGCCCTGAGAAGCGCAACGCCATCAGTTTCGAACTGATTGACGATCTGGTCCGTGCGCTCGGTGAGGTCGCGAAGTCAGAGGCTATTGTCCTGATCCTTACCGGAGCGGGCAGAGCTTTTTCCTCCGGCATGGACTTGGATAATCTGAAGTCCCTGCTGGGCCGAACGCCCGAGCAGAACCTGCAGGATTCGCAGACGATGGTCCAGTTGTTCCGGTCACTTTATGAGTTCCCCAAAGTGACGATTGCCGCCGTGAATGGCGCAGCCATTGCGGGCGGAACGGGACTAGCGCTGCTGTGTGACTTCACGCTGGCGGTTCCGGAAGCGAAGTTTGGCTACACAGAAGTGCGAATTGGATTTGTGCCCGCGATTGTTTCCACCTTTCTGTTGCGACAAGTGGGAGAAAAGCAAGCGCGCGACCTTTTGCTGACGGGAAGAATTTTTGAAGCGGAGGAAGCGGCGCGGATGGGATTGGTCAGCGAAATCGTACCGGCGGAGAACCTGATGGGGCGCGCCCGCGAACTGGCCGCATTGCTGATGGAGAACAGTGCGGCATCATTGCGTGCAACGAAACAGTTGCTGACCGACCACGCCCGACAGGAGCTCGACGTCCAGATTGAAGGCGCCGTGCGGGAGAATGCGGCGATTCGCTCGACTGCGGATTTCCGCGAAGGGATCTCTTCGTTTCTCGAAAAGCGCAAACCTGTGTGGACAGGCAAATGAGGTCTAAAACTCCGCACGCATTTCATGAAACGCGATTGCGCGTGCGTTACGCCGAAACCGATCAGATGGGCGTCGTCTATCATTCGAACCATTTGATCTGGTTCGAAGTCGGGCGGGTCGAACTCATGCGGGAGATGGGATTCTCATATCGCGATATGGAACGCGAGGATGGATGCTTCATCGCTGTCGCCGAAGTGAAGTGCCGCTACCGAGCTCCCGTGTTTTACGACGAAGAGGTGCTGGTCAGAACCCGCCTGAAGGCGGTGCGCGAATCGGTGGTTGTATTCAGTTACGAACTGGTGCGCGCTGAGGGCGGCACGCTCCTGGCGGAGGGCGAGACCACACACATCGTCACGGACTCTCAAATGAAGGTTTCGGCACTGCCAGAGCGCTATTTGACGGCTTTTCGCGAGGCGATGGGAAAATAAGCGCGCTATGGCGGAAGAATAAGAATGCGTAATCTTGAATATTCTCTTGAACGCACTTCACATTAACGGGAACGATTTGGCGCTGGAAGCGGTTCGCGAGGTAGCGAGCGTCGAAACCCGGCGCGCCGTGCTTCTTGCGGCCGATGCGCGGCACGCAGTCAACCAGGCGCGCTCCGTCGTCGATGACATCGTCGCCAGCAACAAAGTCGCCTACGCAATCACGACTGGCGTGGGCAAACTGAGCGACGTACGCATTGCCGGCGATCAGATACGGGAACTGCAAGTCAATCTGGTTCGCTCGCATGCAGTCGGCGTGGGCGAACCGCTGCCGATTGCCGAGACTCGCGCCATGATGCTGTTGCGCGCGAATTCTCTGGCCAAAGGTCATTCCGGCGTGCGGGCGATCGTCATCGACACGCTTTGCGAGATGCTTAACCGCGGTGTCACGCCGGTGGTGCCGTCGCAGGGCAGCGTGGGAGCCAGCGGTGACTTGGCTCCGCTGGCCCATCTTGCGTTGGCGCTGATTGGCGAAGGCGAATGCTTCGATGAAAGGGGCGTTCGCATTCCCAGCGCCGAGGCGTTGAAGCGCGGTCAGATTAAGCCTCTCGTTCTCGAGGCCAAGGAAACGATTTCCCTGATTAACGGGACGCAGGCCATGCTCGCGGTGGGAACTCTGGCCTTATTGGCGGCCGAAACTTTAGTAGACACCGCGGATGTGCTGGGCGGCCTGTGCTGCGATGCGCTGAAAGGGACCGACACGGCTTTTGACGAGCGCATTCACAAGGCGCGCCCGCACGCGGGCCAAATAAAGTCTGCGGCAAATTTGCGGCGCATGCTGGAGGGTAGCCAGATCCGGGAGTCGCATCGCCAATGCGGACGAGTGCAGGATGCCTATTCGCTGCGCTGTATCCCGCAAGTTCACGGCGCAGTTCGAGACACGCTGGCGCATTGCCGCGAAATATTTGAGACGGAGGCAAACTCCGCGGTAGACAATCCGCTGGTCTTCCTCACCGATGCCACGAACACCGAGGGCGATGTGATCTCCGGCGGAAATTTCCACGGTGAACCGTTGGCGTTTGCTTTGGATTTTTTGGCGATCGCGTTGAGCGCGTTGGCGGGGATCAGCGAGCGGCGGATCGAGAGACTCGTGAATCCCGCGCTCAGCGAGGGCCTGCCGCCATTTCTGGCTGCGGGCGCTGGGCTGAACTCCGGCTTCATGATGCCACAGGTGACGGCCGCGGCCCTGGTGAGCGAGAACAAAGTGCTGGCGCATCCGGCATCGGTTGACTCCATTACGACGTCGGGCAACAAGGAAGACTATGTCTCCATGGGCATGACAGCCGCGCTGAAATTGCGGCGCGTCGTAGACAACACGCGGAACGTATTAGCGATCGAAGCGATGGCCGTCGCCCAGGCGCTGGATTTCCTGGCGCCTCTGAAGACCTCCAAGCGCGGACAGGCCGCCCACGCGGCAATTCGCTCCGTCTGTCCTACGATGGAAAAAGACCGAGTCATGTATGCTGACTTCGCCCGCATTGCCTCGCTGATTACGAGCGGAAAAGTCGCGGACGTGCTTCGCTAGCGTTTAAAACCCACCCACAACAGGATTCAGAAATGAAAACGCTCACGGAATATTTGACGTTTCATACCAAAACTCATCGGGCGTATGTGCACATCACGCCGCAGGTCGAGAAGATCGTCGAAAAGAGTGGTGTGCAAGAAGGAATGGTTCTGGTTTCGGCCATGCACATTACCGCGGGTATTTATGTGAACGATAACGAGAGCGGCCTGATCGAGGACATCGACCAGTGGCTGGAGCATCTGGCGCCGTTTCGCAAGGGCTACAAGCACCACGAGACCGGAGAGGACAATGGCGACTCTCACTTGAAGGCGCTGCTCATTCATCACGAAGTGATTGTGCCCATCACGGCGGGGAAACTCGATTTCGGAACTTGGCAGCGCATCTTCTATGCCGAGTTCGACGGGCAACGCGACAAGCGAGTCATCGTAAAGGTGATGGGGGAGTGAGAGATGGAGTCTGAAGAACTGAGCGAACTGCAAGAGCATGCCGAGCATGCGAAACATGATCCGACCCTAGCGCCGATCTCTGTAACCATGGCGATCCTCGCGGTACTCGTAGCGGTCGTGAGCCTGCTCGGCCATCGCGCACACACCGAAGAGGTGGTGTTGCAGGCGCAGTCGTCCGATCAGTGGGCTTATTACCAGGCGAAGAATATTCGGAGGCACGTTGACGAGTTTTTTGTCGATCTAACTTCGGTGGAGGCCACGACCGACGCCGCAGCGCTGGCAAAGCTGCGCGAGAAATATTCGGGAGAGGCAACGCGCTACGAGGCCGAAAAAAAAGAAATCGAGGACAAAGCCCGCGAGATGGAGGCCGAGGTTGGCCACGAGAGAAATCGGGCCGATAGATTTGACCTGGCGGAAGTTTTCCTCGAAGTCGGACTGGTGATCACGTCAATCACGTTGCTTTCGGGGCGCAGAATTTTCTGGCTCCTGGGGATTTCATTGGGAGTCGTCGGACTTGTAACGGCAGGCTCGGCATTCTTCGTACACTGATCGCAGATTGATCCGCGCAGAAATCTGGTGCCCTCTCAGGCCGCCTTGCGTCTTTTTCCCAACAGCTTGTTGAGCACGCGTATTCCTCGATCGATGTGCTTCTCTTCCATCAGGAAGGGCGGAAGGAATCGAACGACTGTATCCTGCGTGCTGTTGAACAGCACACCCTCTGCTAGAGCCGCGTCGACGATGGGACGCGCCGGGATTTCAAGCTGAATTCCCTGGATGAAGCCCCGGCCGCGTACACCCGTCGCCGCCGCACGCTTCTCGACCAAGCCAGTTAACTGCTGCTGCAGATACGCTCCGACTCGGTTGACGTTCTCCAATAATTTTTCTTCCTCGACAATGGCCAGAAACTCGAGCGCCACGCGGCAGGCTAGCGGACCTCCGCCGAAGGTAGTGCCGTGCTGCCCCGGAGAAATGGCCGTGGCGAAGTCTTCTTTCACGATGAAAGCCCCAAGTGGCAATCCCGCGGCAATCGGCTTGGCAATCGCGACCATGTCTGGAGTCACCCCGAATGTCTGGAAGGCAAACATCGTGCCCGTGCGTCCCAGGCCGCACTGAATTTCGTCGAAGATGAGCGCGGCCCGGTGACGATCGGCCAACGCGCGACATTCACGCAAAAACTCCACCGAACATTCGTAGATTCCGCCTTCGCCGAAAATGGGCTCCAGCACAATGGCGCAGGTATTGTCGTTGACGGCAGCCCGCAAGCCATCCAGGTCGTTCTGTTTCACAAAGGTCACGTCTTCGAGCAACGGCTCGAACCCCTTGCGGTGCTTGGCTTGCCCAGTGAGCGACAATGCCCCGAAAGTGCGTCCGTGATAGGAACCTTCGAGCGCCACGAGACGGCTTTTGGCCTCGCCACCCGCGCGATGCCCCGCTAGGCGCGCCAGTTTAATTGAGCCTTCGATGGCCTCGGTTCCGCTGTTGGAGAAGAATGCGCGGTTCAATCCTGAAAGGGCACACAATTTCTCCGCCAATGGTCCCTGGTACTCATGGTAATAGAGGTTGGAGACGTGCACCAACTTTGCCGCCTGTTCGCGGATCGCTTTCACGATGCGCGGATGCGCGTGCCCGAGCGCGTTCACACCGAGACCTGAAACAAAATCCAAGTAGCGCTTGCCCTCGATGTCATAAAGAAAGACTCCTTTGCCACGACTGAGGACGACGGGATAGCGGCTATAAGTCTGCAACAGAAACTGCCGCTCACGTTCGGCGATCTGTTCAAAGGTATCCATAGGAAGACTTGATTTTACCGGAAAGGAGAGGGTCGCAGGATTCGATTGCGAGGAGTTTAACTTGTGCGGAAAAGGCGGGTGGGGACAAGTGCGATGGCCGATCAGTTCTTACTTGGTGGAACGGCGCCACTTGGCATGCAGCCAGACTAGAATTCCGAGCGCGCAGACTTCAATCGGACCTGCGGGAACCAGATCTAAACTGACTACGCCAGCGAAATGTATGGTTGCGTCATACGCGCCCCAGATCATTCCACCCGCGGCGATCAAGCTTCCCAACCGCTCTTCGCCGGCAATACTGACGAATGAACCTTGGACTTTGGATTTGGCGGCAGGCTTCGATACCGGCGCGTACACCGGCTTCTGCGGCAAATCCAGATAGCCTTCGCGGCTGCGGTCCCAGCCGGGATCGTTATTTTGCTGATATTTTCCCACTCGACTTACATTGTCATGAAAACTCGCGATGGCGCAGATTACCGAAGGGAATGTCAGGTTACTAAAGTGCCGTTTTTTGCCAGTTTCTTGCCTGCTATTGCGGCGTATGACGCCCAAGTTTACAGGCAAGCCGACGTGAGGTCCCCGAAATACCTTCAATAAAGCGGCGGTTGTCCTTCGGGCCGGGTCTTCCAGCGGCGATGCACCCATAGCCACTGGTCGGGGTAGTTTCGTACGTAGTTCTCAATCACTTTGGTGAACATCTGGGTATTGGCTACGATGTCGGCCTCGAGATGGCCGGTGCGGATCAATTCCAGCGAGGGATCGAAGCGTAAACGATACTTCTGCAAGGCGGGATCCCAGATCGTAAATCCCGGCACGACAGCCGCGTCTGTGCGCAAGGCAATGCGAGCTAATCCACTCGCGGTGCACGCCGGAATGCCAAAGAAATCCACGAAGATCCCCTGTGGCGGAGTCATATTCGTGTCCATCAAAATGCCGACCGTTTCACCCGCCCGCATCGCGGCCAACAAACCGCGAACGAAATCATCTTTATTGACAGTCTTGTTGCCGTGCATGGTGCGATAGTTTTGCAGCAACCGGTCGAGATATTCGTTATCCATGGGCCGCATAACAATGTGCAGCCAGTGACCATGCAAGGAATGAGTAAAAGCAGAAAGCTCCCATCCACCAAAATGGGCGGTTAGAAAAAGAACCCCTTTGCCTTGCGCATAGGCGCGTTCGTAATTTTCCAGACCATCGTAGACCACTACTTGATCGATATTTTCGGGTGTGTATCTGGGAAACTGACAAAGCTCGGCGAGTTGTCGGCCAAGGGAAGTAAAAACTCCACGCAGAATGCGCCTGCGCTCGGCCAAACTTTTTTCAGGAAACACCATGGCAAGGTTGCACATTCCTACTTGCCGCAAACGGAAGTGCAAAACATAAACAACCTGGGCGATGGCGATCGCAAAAGCGCGCGAAATTCGACGCGGCATCAGACCGAGGATCTTGATGAACGGCCACGCTGCCGCGTATTCGAGTTTCCGCCGCATCAGGGAATCGTGACCCTATCACCCGGAAAAATTAGTTGTCAATGCTGGAAAGACAGGGCGAAATCAGGAGGAGACGCGATCCTGTAGATTACTCTCACAGAAATCCGGGCGAAACCGTGCCCGAGCCTTTCCTCGCCGAGCACTCGCAGCGAATTGCACAATGGTGCCAGCGGCGGGCCGTCCCGCTGACGCCAGTTAGAAAGCTTGGCGCTTACTGTGCCGCTTCTTGCGCCCATTTCGCCAGCGTAGCCAGGAAGGGATTCGCGGCCGGGGGAGGCTCGACCTCTCCGGTCAAGGCGGCTTTGAAAGTCACCATGTGGCCGTAGAACTCGCGGGTCGCATCCTTGTCTTGCTTGACCACGGCTCCCGCCAAGCTCACGCCGGCAAATACACCTCGCGCCCGCGAATAGGTCAGGACCTGGGCGCGCATCTTCCAATCGGTATTGCCTTCGGCGTCGCGGCCCACAGGACCTGCGGCCACGGAGGCGTCGGCGCCGAGGGCAAACTTGCTCGAAAGCAGGTGCTGCATGCCATCGTCATTCATAATCAGCATTACCAGGTCGACCGCCTGTCCTCCGATCTGGAAACCGACGCTGCCCCCTTCAGTGAGGAAAAATGCGGGCGCGCTCCATCCTTTCGGGGTGCGGCAACTGGCCAGTCCGCGGCCGTACTTTGCACCCACGATGAATCCTCCATTTAGCATCGACGGCACCACGGCCACACATTCCGCTTTGCTCAGGATGCGTTGCGGAATCCCAGAGTCGGGCGCTGACTGGATTTGATTCAGCACGTCAGCCGCTGCCTGCACGCGATCCGTGGCTTTTGATTCTCTATCAGCGGCAAACGCTAAGCCGCAAAAACCTACCAATAGGGTCAACAGAATTACTTTTTTCATGGCTCCTCACCACATTTGGATTCACTGGGATTCAGTATTTGGATTGTAAACGAAGACGGGCTGCTCGAAAGCGAGCGAACGGCAGGTGTGCCCAACAAGGGAATAGAAGGCAAAAAAATGCGGGGCTGAAAGTAGTGACCCTAATCGCCACTCTCAACCCCGTCTCCCAGGTTCTGTGGTAGGTGAAGTGAGTATGCGAGATGTGGCCAAACCGCACAAGATTACGAAGGTAAGTGCTCGTGAGTAACCGCGTTCGGGGCCCGTACCCTCGAAAAACAGCTCACGCCGGCTCGAAACCGGCCGCCCTCAGCTGTTTACTTGGTCACAACCAGCGAGTGTGTAATCGCATGCACCGACAGTGCGATGCGGTTCTGCACGCCCACTTTGCGCATCAATTTTGCGACGTGCGCCTTGACTGTGCGCTCCTCGATGCCGAGTTGACCGCCAATTTCTTTGTTGGAGCGTCCCGCTACGAGCATCTCCAGCACTTCCTTTTCGCGGTCGGTAAACGTGACCCGGCCGGCGGGGAAAATCCGCCCTGGCGCCGAGGACACGCGCTCAATGAACATGGAGAGCACTTTTCGCGGAGCCCAAACCGATCCCTGATTGACGATGCGAATCGCCTGCGCGAATTCCGCGGGCGTGGCGGCCTCGTCCACATAGCCTTTGGCTCCGGAAGCAATCGCCTTCAGAATGGTTTCCTCGTCAATACCGGAACCGGTGACTATAATTTTTAGGTCCGGCCGCGTGGCTTTCAGGCTGGCCATCACGTCGAATAGGTTTTGTCCATTCCGGTTGCCAAGCAGGATGAGATCAATCGCTTGCAGCGTGCTGATCTCTGGCAGTGCCGCGGAAATAAGTTCGAACTCCGGTTCGGAGTCGAACAAGGCGCGGAATCCAACAAAGCGCAGTGGATCACTTTCCACCACCGCAATTCGGATGACTGGTTTTCTGGCGACTGCTGCTTTCATAGGTTTCCCTGTGCGACTAGATTCTTCATCCAGCATAGTAATAATTCGACGGATTGCAAAGGAAAGGTGACTGAAAGGAAATTACGGGAGTAACATAGAAAAGTGGGCTGGAAATGGGCATTTGGAGCCGAATCTCACGCGAAGCGTGAACGATGGCCGCATAGCGCCTTAGAATGTGAGATTCTCAAGGAGAAGCCGTTCGCATGAAAAGATCGTCGCTGCCGTGGATCGTCCTGACCTCGATTTTGCTGTCGGCAAGCTCGCTGTTGGCTCAAGATGCAGGCGCACCGCCACCAACCAGCGCGCCGCAGACTCCAACATACCAGCCTAAATTCCCCGGCGATCCCGCACGTTCCGACTCGGAAGCCAGCGCCTTGGCCTATATGCGCGTGGTGCTCCGAGCTCAACATAGATTCAACAAACAGTACGATCACTTTGCGACCTCGCTGGACGAACTGGTGCATTCGGGATCGTTCACCAAGCGCATGGTTAACCCCGACCGGGGAGACTACACGGCGAACTTTAAGGGAAAGAAAGATAGCTTCGTGCTGACCATGACCCCGAAAACTCCGGACGCAGAGCACCGCTATTTCTACGCAGAAGACGATGGCAAGATCCATGCCGATGAAGGCAAGCCTGCAGATGCCAGTTCCCCGTTAGTCAAATGAAAATCTAGGCGATTCCGTCAAGCGCGTGAGCGTGCTGGCGACCGACTTCCATTGCCGCAATGGCATCTGTTCCGAGACCCTCCGCATTTTTAGTCGCAGTGCCAAATTGCTGCCCGAATCGCTCTCACCTTCCCAGCGACGGACGCATCTTAAGAATGGCCTATGAAGAATTTGACCCGCCGAGAACTGCTCAAACTCGCAACTGCGGCAACTGCCGCGGAGTTTGCCTCTTTAGCATTGCAGGGATGCAATGCTTCCAAGTTGATTCCTCCGGTAAGTTCCGGTTGCTCGACCATTGCTGACATTGAACATGTCGTGATTTTGACGCAGGAGAATCGCTCCTTTGACCATTACTTTGGCAGTTACCGTGGTGTTCGCGGATTTTCCGATCAGAGCTCTGCCTTTCAGCAACCCGATCCGGCGAATACAACCGTTTCCCCCGCGGGCATTCTCCTGCCCTTCCATCTGAACACTTCCAATTCAAATGCCGCTTGCACCCATGACATCACTCACGATTGGGTACCGCAACACCAGAGTTGGGACAACGGAAAAATGGACGGGTTTGTGAGTTCGCGTCTGCCCATCAATTTCAACGACGCCTTATTGAGCATGGGGTACTATACGCGCGCGGATATTCCATACTATTACGCTCTCGCCGATGCTTTCACAATTTGCGACAACTATTTTTGTTCGGTAATCGGTCCTACCGACCCGAACCGTCTCTATACCATAGCGGCGTCGCTCGATCCTGACGGGAAAAACGGCGGCCCGGTCTTGCAGACAATCGTCAATGATCGCTCGGCAATGAATGGCCGCCTCACTTACACCACCATGCCCGAACAGCTCCAGGCCAAGGGAATTTCGTGGAAGGTCTACTCGTCGCCGGATGTAAACCTCCTCGGCGGAATTCTTTCCGACAACGTTCTCTCCTACTTCAAGAATTTTCAGGACCCGTCCTCCGCGCTGTATCAGAATGCCTTCGGGCCACAGTTCCCCGTCGACTTCCTCACTGACATCGCATCCGGAAATTTGCCCCAGGTTTCCTGGCTAATCGGTTCGGTGCTGACTTCCGACCATCCCCCGGCACCTTCCCTGTTTGGGGAAAATGCTCTGTCTCTCATCGTCGCGGCCCTGATGGCAAACCCCGCTCTCTGGGCGAAGACCGTACTCTTTGTGAACTACGACGAGAATGGCGGATTCTTCGATCACGTTCCTCCGGTGACGGCGCCTCCCGGCACGCCCGGCGAGTACATCACTGCCTCTGCGGTTCCGGACCCGACCGTGATCGGCAGTCCAGCGATTACAGGCCCGATTGGACTAGGTTTTCGCGTTCCCATGCTGATCATTTCGCCATTCAGTCGCGGAGGATTTGTATCTTCGGACCTGTTCGACCACACTTCGGTGTTGCGATTCCTCGAGACTCGCTTTGGAGCAGAAGTGCCGAACCTCAGCGCCTGGCGTCGCGCCACAGTGGGAGACCTGACCAGCGCCTTTAATTTCAAGAAGCCTGACCAGTCCATTCCAAGTTTGCCGACCACGATCCAGGCCGACTCGCAAGCCATCACGCAGTGTGAGGCGACTTTGGCGGGAACGGTATCCTATCCGATGCCCGCATCGCAGAGCCTTCCGGGTCAGGAATCCGGAACTCCCACTCGTCCCAGCGGAACGTGTTAGGCGCAAGGAACGACGTTTTAGAACGAATATCCGGGTTTAGGAGTGCAGCGATAGACGCGTCCTCGATCGACGCTGCTGCCCGCGTCGCAACTGGCCCAGCTTAAGAAAAGCGAAGGCCCTAGCGGAAATATGATGGTTTGTCCGTTGAGGTCCGCCTCAATGCTCACACTCTCCGCGGCTGAAGGCAGGGTAAAGGAGAGGCTTTCTCCAAAAATTACCGGATAGCTCCAGTGCTCCATCTGGCTGACCATGGGACGAAAGACTTCGGCCTCTAACAAAAAGGTCGCCGTGTCAGACCAGTCACGAGCGGAGAGGGTGAGGACTTGTCCGCTTTGCGAGGGTTCATCGGAATCAATTCTGGTGAAAGGGCACGGCCCCGCAATACACGACGCGCGGGCATTGCGAAATTGATTGCCGCGACCGGCATCCAACGTGATGGAACCAACCGAGGCCTTCCATCTTCCGTCCGGAGAGCAGGGGTGCGAACCCTGGCAGGCCACATCCCCTTTGTTCTCGATTTCAAAAGTCTTTACCGCGCTTCCAACATTCAACTCGGTCATCGCTTTGATCGTATATCGAATCCGTACATTCGTTACTTTGACCTGCGGCTGATTCGGCGCCACGATTTTGGTGGACACGGGAACGAGGTGCACAATGTAGAGCTTGTTGCCGACAAACTCTTTCAGATCCATCGGATGATACTGAGGCTGGCGAAAACGTAGAACAATAGCATTGCCACGGCGGATCGGCTTACGCAGCTTCAACACAAAAAATCCGGAGGAGTCGGTCGTGACCGGAGATATCCCGAGATCGCCAGCGGACACGAAAACCCCTCCGATGGGCTGCTGTTTTCTCGGATCCGTATCCTGGATAAGAACAGCTCCCTGCAGAGTAATTGCTTTTTGCTTCTGCCACCGGATGACTAGGGGCACGCTCGCCGCCAGCAGGACGACGATCAGCACAGCAATCCACGCCTCGATTTTATGGGCACGCGTCATGCGAACATTTGGAGATTACCTGTACCGAAACGGATGGCCATCTGCCGTTGCCACAGCGGAACCTTCACTTGTATCCTTCAAGAATGTCGTGACCATAAGAATAGTAGATGCCGCAAGAATGGAAATTGCTGTCCTTTCCTTTGTGCGTAACTGTGCCAAGCAGATTCTGTCATAAAAATTTAACACGATCCGGGGAAGTCCAAAAAATGAGCCATGCCGAAACCAATCTGCTTTCGCGCCGGCAAGTTCTGCGTGACGTTCTGGGAACAAGCCTTTGCCTGCCCTTCGCGCGAGTCTTGGCGGCGCTGAACACTCAGGAACAATCCATAGTAACGGCAGATGGCGCAAGCGAAACACCGGCGCTCTCTCCGGAGGACGATCAGTTCCTGGACGAGGTCGAGAAAGCAAGTTTCTTATTTTTCTGGGAGCAGGGCAGTCCCAACACCGGCATGGTGAAAGATCGCTGTAATGTTCACACCAGCAATCAAGGAGGCGCGGCCAGCATCGCGGCCACCGGATTCGGCCTGACCGCCCTCTGCATTGGAGAACAGCGCGGTTTCATTTCCAAAGCCGATGCGCTGCAGCGAGTTTTTGCTACGCTGCGTTTTCTATGGAAGAAACTCCCTAATCACCGCGGATTTTTCTACCACTTCGCCAATCCCGAAACCGGCGAGCGAATGTTCGACTCCGAAGTATCGTCGGTAGACACCTCCATCCTTTTGTGCGGCCTGCTTACCTGCCGCCAGCACTTTCGTCACCCGGCGGTCGGACAACTCGTGGATCTGATCTTTAGCCGCGTGGACTGGAGCTGGCTTTCGGAAGACACTTCCCTGCTAACTCATGGATGGACACCCGAGGTGGGGTTCCTGCCTTCGCGCTGGGATTATTACAGCGAGCTGATGATGATCAATCTCCTGGGCATGGGATCATCCGCCCACCCGCTGTCGCAGGAAACTTGGAATGCATGGAAGCGGGTCACCTTTGAATATGACGGCATGCGCTATATCGGTTCGTTTGCGCCGCTATTCGTGCATCAATACTCGCAGGCATGGTTTGATTTTCGCGGCAAGCGGGACAAATACGCGGACTATTTCCAAAATTCGGTGACGGCGACGGAGGTCCACCGGCGCTTTTGCATTGAACTGGGTAAACAATTTCCCGATTACAGCGCGGAGTTATGGGGAATTACCGCCTCCGACTCCCAGTATGGCTACGTCGCATGGGGCGGTCCTCCCGCCATGGGCCCGATCGACGGCACTATCGTGCCCAGCGCGGCCGGCGGCTCATTGCCTTTCCTGCCCGCAGACACCTTGCTGGTCTTAAAGACAATCCGTAACCGTTACCCCTCGGCTTGGACCAAGTATGGGTTTCTGAATGCCTTCAATCCCCTCAAAAACTGGTATGACACGGACGTTATCGGCATCGATACCGGAATCATTTTGTTAATGGCGGAGAATTTGCGAACCAGGTTCGTCTGGGACACGTTTATGAAGACCCCAGAGGCGCAACGTGGAATGGAGCGGGCAGGATTCCATAAAGTCTAGCTTTGACCGGCTGGAAACGCCCGGACGCTTCTCAACGGACCAACCGCAGGGGCTGTTTCTTCATCAAAACGTCGTTTGAGAGCTCTAATCAGCTATTATTGTGCCCAAATGGTTTAGGGCATTCGCCACTTCGGCTGACACTTGGGTCTCGGCGACCCCGGTGCTAAGGCGAATCCCTCTCGCTGCCGAGTCTTGGGGATTGCGTTATGAACGGGGAACCTGAGGTTTGGGGAAGTTGGCGAGAGCGCTTCTCAGCGCTGCGCAACGTTCCCGCCGTTCTCCGTTTTGTCTGGGAGTCGGGCCGCGCGGTCGTGGTTTTCGGCGTGATTTCCAGGGTGATTTCGGCTCTCCTCCCACCCGCTCTGTTCTGGGTTTCCAAACTCATCATCGACAACATTGTGCAGGTCGTTAAGACCGGTCGGCATGCAGGACCGCACCTGTGGTGGCTGGTGGCTGCAGAATTTGCCCTGGCCGTCTCCGCGGCCATACTCGGCCGCGTAATCGATTACCTTGATGCCCTCCTGGCTGGCAAGTACACGCATCACGTCAGCGTTCGCGTTATGGAGCACGCGGCCGGCTTGGACCTATTGGCCTATGAGGATCCGGCCTTCTACGACCGCTTGGAGCGTGCTCGGGTTCAAGCCACAGACCGCCTGTATATGATCCAGGCGATTGGACGCCTCCTCCAGCAGGTGATTACCACCATTACCTTGTCGATTTCGATCATGGTGTTTTCGCCATGGCTGTTGCTGCTTCTTATCATCGGCGTCATTCCGGCCTTCCTGGGCGAGACGCACTTTGCGTTCCTGGGCTATGCCAAAAACTTCCGGCAGACGCCGGTGCGGCGCCAGCTTGATTACCTTCGCATTCTGGGTGGAAGTAAAGAAGCAGCAAAAGAGTTGAAGCTCTTCGGCCTGAAAGACTTCCTGACGCGCCGCTTCGAAGGGCTTTCGACCCAGGTCTACAAGGAAGACGTGGCTTTGGCGCGCAAGAAAGTGCTAATGGGGTCGGTTCTTTCCGCCATCGGCACCGCTGGCTATTACACCGCCTACATCTTCGCGGTCTGGAAGACGGTTACGGGCGTGTTCAGCCTAGGCTCGTTGGTTTTCTTGGCCAACGCCATTCGCGACGCCAGTTCCAACTTGCAACAAACGTTTTCGACTCTGTCGACAATTGCCGACCAGGCCTTATTCTTAACTGACCTGATCGCATTTTTCGAGATGCGTCCGACTATCCAATCGAAGCCGAATGCGCTGCCGGCGCCGCGTCCCATCCAGCAAGGATTCGAGTTTCGTAATGTTTCTTTCCGATACCCAGGAAGTTCTCGTCTGGTTTTAAATGGACTCAATTTCCATCTACGACCGGGCGAGCGCGTGGCGTTGATCGGTGAAAACGGTGAAGGCAAGACCACTATTGTGAAGCTCCTGACGCGCTTGTACGACCCTGCCGAGGGACAAGTCTTGCTCGATGGCGTGGACCTGCGAGAATATGATCTCGAGGATCTGTACCGCGAAATTGGCGTTATTTTTCAGGACTTTATGCGTTACGAGATGACCGCTCGAGAAAACATTGCGGTCGGCCGGATCGAGCAGATCGAAAACATGGAACTGCTGCGGCAGTCCGCTTTCAAAAGTATGGCCGACGGAGTCGTGGCCAAGCTTCCCTCGGGATATGCGCAGATGCTGGGCCGGCGCTTCGAGGGCGGGGTCGATCTCTCTGGTGGGGAATGGCAGAAAGTCGCCCTGGCTCGGGCGTACCTGCGCGACGCGCAGGTGTTGATTCTTGATGAGCCCACTTCGGCTCTGGACGCACGCAGCGAGTATGAGGTATTTCAACGCTTTGCCGAGTTGACCGCGGGCAAGATGGCGTTATTTATATCGCATCGATTCTCGACAGTGCGCATGGCCGATCGTATCGTGGTGCTGGAAAACGGACGCATCGCGGAAGAAGGCGACCACGACGCATTGACGCAGCTGGGCGGCCGCTACGCGGAAATGTTCGAGCTTCAGGCCGCGAGCTACCGCTAGGAGAGATTGGCGAGCGACATCGTACTAAGAATGGATTTTAAATGGTTCCCAAAGCTCCAATCCGCAGCGTGATCCTCGAAGATGAGCTCTTGCATTCTTCCGCCCTCCCCGAAGAAAAGGTGGGTACGCTACGCATCGCAGGTCTGGAACTGGCCGCGCGGGTAGGTTGGCTTCCGGGAGCTTCGTCCGACACATTTTCGGTTCGCTGTCGAAAGCTCGCGGCTACGTTCAAAGAGATTTTCGCACGAGTGGATGCAGCCTTCGCCAAAGCTCCTAACTCCGAAGACTTGCTTTGGGTGCGGGACAATGCGCAGCAGATCTCCTCGGAAATGCGCGCCGTTTCCAATGATCTCGGCCCCCTGACCCGCATCCCTCACGTTTCCACGAAAGATGAACTTCTGCCTCGCGTCTTGGTCATGGCGCAAGGGTTTCTTGATGAAACCGGCTTTTCTTTTACAGAATCGAAGTTCACTGAATTTTGTCTGGGCTTCGAGGAGGCTGTGCCTCTCGAATTTCACGAAGTTGGCGCTCTCGTCCCCTCCCTAAAACTGGTTTTGCTCGAAAAGATCGCAACCATCGGCGTTCGGCTGGTCGCAGATCCGACGGCCACGCCCGGCGAACGCATCACCAAATGCATTCGGACCCTGGAGACCGTCAGCCAAACTTCTTGGAAAGACGTCCTCGAGCAACTCATCCCTTTCGACAAGACCCTGCGCCAAGACCCGGTTGGATGCTATGCCGATATGGACGTCGAAAGCCGCAATACATACCGCGAGAAAGTGGCTACGATTGCGCAGCGCTCCGATCGAACCGAAATGGAAGTCGCCGAGGAAGCGCTCTCCTTGGCGCGCAAAGCGCAGCAACGACGATACCCAGATCCGAGAATTAAGTTGCGGGAATCGCATATTGGTTACTACCTGGTGAGCGAGGGCTCCGTTGTCCTCAGCCAGCGGGTGGGTGCGCATCCCAAGTTTGGCGAACGGGTGCGGCTACTGCTCCGACAACATCCGGCGGAATACTTGCTGCTGGGAATTGCGGTTCTGACCTTCGTTATCACTACTGCAGCAGTATGGCTGCTAACGGCCGCCAGCACTCCGCTGCTCCTCATCATGCTGTCGATGCTGTTTCTGTTGTTGCCCGGTTCTCAGGCAGCGGTTCAGGTAATGAATTACTTGACCACGAATCTATTGCCCGCAGCTTCGCTCGCCAAGCTCGATTTTTCAGACGGAATTCCTGATGATTGCAGAACGCTCGTCGCCATTCCGACGCTTTTGCTGAATGAAAAGCAGGTGCGAGGACTCGTGGAGAAGCTTGAGGTGCGTTTTCTTGGCAACCACGATCCCAATCTGCACTTCGCGCTTGTGTCGGATCTCCCCGATTCGCCCAAGCCCGCGCCCGAAGACGATGCCCTCGTCGACCTGTGCACGAAACTGATTCGCGAACTCAACGAACGTTATGCCGCCAAAAATATCGGCTCATTCTTCCTGCTGCACCGCCATCGTGTTTACAACCCCCGCGAACGCGGGTGGATGGGATGGGAGCGCAAGCGCGGCAAATTGCTCGACCTGAATCGCCTGATGCGCGGGCAGTTCGACAGCTTCCCGGTGAAGATCGGCAATCTGTCGATCCTGCCCAAAATCCGCTACGTGATTACGCTGGACTCCGACACTGAATTGCCTCGCGGATCTGCTCAACGCATGGTAGGAGCCATTGCGCATCCACTGAACCAGGCAATCATCGATCCGGCTAATAACGTGGTGGTCGCTGGATACGGTATTTTGCAGCCTCGCGTCGATGTGAGTGTGCAAAGCACGGCTCGCTCGCGACTGGCGGCGATTTTCGCCGGAGAGAGTGGTCTTGACCCTTATACTCGCGCCGTTTCC
Organism: Candidatus Sulfotelmatobacter sp.; assembly: GCA_036269595.1. Classification (GTDB taxonomy): domain Bacteria; phylum Acidobacteriota; class Terriglobia; order Terriglobales; family Acidobacteriaceae; genus Sulfotelmatobacter. The sequence goes on along the minus strand of DATBEI010000059.1, from coordinate 44,471 downwards.
GACGTTTATCAGGATCTCTTCGGCGAAGGTACGTTTACCGGAAAAGGAATTTACGAAGTAGACACGATGGCGCGCGTTCTCAGCCATCGCTTCCCTCGTAATGCACTGCTCAGCCACGATCTCATTGAAGGCGCGTACGCCCGAGCCGGTCTGGCGACCGACATCGTGGTGATCGAGGACTATCCCTCGCACTACAGCGCCTACAGCCGCCGCAAACACCGCTGGCTGCGCGGCGACTGGCAGATCGTGGAGTGGCTTACGGACCGTGTTCCCGATGAGTCGGGTGCGCGCGTTCCCAATCCGATATCGCTCGTCTCTCGCTGGAAGATTCTCGACAACCTGCGCCGCAGCCTCGTGGAGCCCGCAACCTTTGCGTTGTTTCTGTTCGGCTGGTTTGTGATGGGCCACCCTTTCTGGTGGACTCTCGCCGCGATCTGCATTTTGTTCGTTCCGGCCTGGGTCGAGTTTGGATTCGGACTGACCCGCGCGGTCCTGGCAGGTCAGCCGCGAATCGCTCGTGACGCGCTCAGTAATCTTTTTGCCACCAACTTTACCGTCCTGCTGACTTTGACACTTCTGGCGCACCAGATGCTGTTATCACTCGACGCCGTAGGCCGCGCATTAGTCCGGCGCCTGGTTACGCGGGAGCGTTTGCTGGAGTGGGAAACGGCCGCCGAAGCGGAACTCGGGGAGCGCCGCACCCAGATCGATCGTTACCTTGACTGGATGCCGCTGCTGGCAATCGGCCTCGGAGCCTTCATCTGGCTGGCTCGTCCGCATTCTTTGCTGGCTGCTGCTCCGGTCCTGACGCTCTGGGCGTGCAGTAAGGGCTTAGTGCTCTGGCTCAACGCCTCTCCACTCGAAGTCGTGCCCGAAACTACGCGAGGCGACACCTGGTTGCTGCGGAAGTCCGCTTTGCATATCTGGCGATATTTTGCGGAGTTCTCCACGGAAGAAAACAACTGGCTCGTGCCGGACAACGTGGAAGACAAGCCTCGCAAAATCGCCGACAGTGTTTCTCCGACGAACGTTGGCCTGCTTCTGAATGCGAGGCAGGTGGCGAACGAATTTGGTTACATCACCGTGCCGGAAATGCTGGACCTGACTCAGAAAACACTGGGCACGATGGTCCGCCTGCCTAAATATCGCGGCCACCTGATGAACTGGTACGAAACTCACACACTAAGAACCAAGCCGCCATTTTTCATTTCCTCTGTCGACAGCGGAAATCTGGTCGCTTCGCTGTGGACGCTAGATCAAGGCTGCCTGGATGTTTTGCGCCGGCCGCTCGCTGGAAAAAGCCTGGCGGACGGTTTGCTGGATCACCTGGGCGCTCTCGTAAATCTCGACGCGCTTTCGAAACGAGCGTTATCAAAATTTGAGGCAAGTTTTCGGGATGAAGATTGGCTTACTCCGGTTTTGAACTTCAAAGAAGATTTATTAAATCCGAAAAAAACCAAGCAAGAAAACGACCATGCTGCTGACATTGCCTGGTTCCGCGAGCAAGCGCGCTTACGAGTTCAAAAAGTCCGCGAAATGGTAGCTGGCTTCGTGCCATGGAAGCTTCCTGAATTCGCTGCCCTGCGAAGCGAACTTGAGGCTGGGGGAGCGTCCATCGACGATGTGCCTTTGCAGCAATTGCCCGACCTGAATCTTGAGATCGAGAGGCGTGTTGATCTCAGCCTCCAATCGGGAAACAAGGAGAATGAAGCGGCAAAGCGTCTCGCGCCTATGTTGACGGAAGCGCGGAAGAACGTGCTTCGTCTGATTGAGGATCTGCAACAGGCCAGCAAGCAGGCGCGCAGTCTGGCGAATGCTATGGAATTCGGTTTTCTGCTCGACAAGCAACGACTGCTGCTGTCAGTGGGTTTCGACGCTCAGACCGAGGAATTGCAACCCTACAATTACAACCTGCTGGCGACCGAACCGCGAACCGCCGTCTTCATCGCCATTGCCAAAGAAGACATCCCGCAGGAATGCTGGTTCCGGCTTGACCGGCCCTACACGCGCGACCATGGGCGGACGGTTTTGTTGTCATGGACCGGAACCATGTTCGAGTACCTGATGCCCTCGATCTGGATGCGCGTTTATCCGAACACCTTGCTGGACCGGGCAAGCGTGGCCGCAGTGCGCTCGCAACAGGAATATGCCGCCAACAAAGGCATCTTATGGGGCATTTCGGAATCGGGCTGTGCCAAGCGCAACGATGCCGGAGACTATCACTATGAGGCCTTCGGAGTGCCTGGTCTCGCACTGAGAAAAACCGGCGTAGAGCCCATGATCGTTTCGCCCTACTCAACATTTCTAGCTTTAAATGTGGATCGTCAAGGTGCGCTGGCGAATCTGCGTCGCATGGATTCGATGGGATGGTTCGGCTCTTACGGATTCTACGAGGCTGCGGACTACAGTCGCCCGCACAAGCGCTTCGGACCACGGTACGAACTCGTGCTGTCCTGGATGGTTCACCATCAAGGAATGAGCCTGCTCTCATTGGCGAACTTTCTTTATAACGACGTCGTGCAGGGATGGTTTCATTCAGACCGGCGAGTGCAGGCTACGGAGCTTCTATTGCAGGAGAAGCCGGTCGCGCAAATGCGCGCCGCGTAATCGGCTTTTGTGGGCAGCGCAAAGTCCTTCCATAGTTGCGGATCTCGGTTGCAAGTGTTAGAACCAAGCGGATCACTCAACACTCGCATTTGGCTTGAATTCCAGCGTGCGCCAGCATCTTTACTTCATATAAACTTTTCGTATCCCCTATCCTGCCGAGTGTAACGGCAGTTCCCCAGGAGTTAGCGGTTTGCCACTCAACACGGACCCCCTCTGGTACAAAGACGCGATCATTTATCAAGTGCACGTCCGCACTTTTTACGACAGCAACGCCGATGGCATCGGCGATTTTCCTGGGCTCGAACAGAAGCTTGATTACTTGCAAGAGCTGGGGGTCAATGCGATCTGGTTGATGCCGTTTTTCCCTTCCCCTCTGCGCGACGATGGCTACGACATTTCGGACTACCACTCGGTTCATCCCAGCTACGGAACGCTGGAGGATTTCCGCAAAGTTCTTCACGCCGCCCACGAGCGCGGAATCCGAGTCATCATTGAAATGGTGTTGAACCACACCTCCGATCAACATCCATGGTTTAAAGAGGCGCGCGGTTCACGGGGCAATCCGCGTCGGGATTGGTACGTCTGGAGCGATACCGATAATCGCTACAAAGGCACTCGCATCATTTTCCTCGATACCGAAAAGTCCAACTGGGCATGGGATCCGGAATCACAATCGTTTTACTGGCATCGCTTCTTTAGTCATCAGCCCGATCTCAATTACGACAATCCTGCGGTTCGCGAGCAGATGTGGGATGTGATGAGATTCTGGCTGGACATGGGGGTGGATGCTTTCCGGCTGGATGCCGTTCCATACCTGGTAGAGCGTGAGGGTACAAACTGCGAGAATCTACCCGAGACACACGGCATTCTAAAAGACCTGCGGCACAGGCTCGACGAACAATTTAACTGCAGAATGCTGCTCGCGGAGGCCAATCAGTGGCCCGCCGACCTTCGTCCCTATTTCGGCGACGGCGATGAGTTCCATATGGCGTTTCATTTTCCGCTGATGCCGAGAATGTTCATGGGGCTGAAGCTGGAAGATCGTAAGCCCATCACGGAAATTTTGCAGCAGACCCCGGAAATCCCGCCGTCCTGCCAATGGTCCTTATTTCTGCGCAACCATGACGAACTGACACTGGAAATGGTCACCGACATGGAACGGGACTACATGTATGACATGTACGCTGCGAGCAAGACCATGCGCCTGAATCTGGGAATCCGCAGGCGCCTTGCTCCTTTGCTGAATAACGATCGCCGCCGTATCGAATTGATGAACGGCATGCTGATGTCATTGCCGGGCACTCCGATCATCTATTACGGAGACGAAATCGGAATGGGCGACAACATTCTACTGGGCGACCGCAACGGAGTCAGAACTCCCATGCAGTGGACGGGCGGCTGGAACGCCGGGTTTTCAGTCTCGGATCCCACCCACTTGTATGCTCCGCTGATTCAGGATCCAGTGTACGGTTATCCTGCCGTCAACGTCCTTTCTCAACGAGAAAGTGAACACTCGCTCCTGCATTGGATGCAGCGCATCATCAAGGTGCGCAAATCTAACGTCGTATTTGGCAGAGGTTCAATTGAGTTTCTCTATCCCGCCAACCACAGAATCCTGGCTTATTTGCGGTGGCTCGGCAGGGAGACGGTACTGGTCGTCAATAATCTTTCGGGAACGGCGCAGGCCGTGGAACTGGATCTCCGCCGCCACAAAGGAAACATCCTGATCGAGATGTTCGGCGACAATATTTTTCCGCGAGTTGGCGACCTGCCCTACCTGCTCACGCTGGGACCGTACCAATTTTACTGGTTCAGGCTGCGCCGCGTGTAACCGATGTAGATAATGGGAAATAATGTCGAGAGCGTCTCACGCCGAGTTGAAATTGGAAGACGAAACTTTTCTTACGGATGATTTTCTTCGCCAGCTGATCAATGTTGGCGAGGTGGACATTCTCGTGGGCCTGCCCACGCACAATAACGCAAAAACGGTCGGGTCGGTAGTGGACGCGATTCGAATCGGCATCTTGCGCAGTTTTCCTCGCGAGCGCGCCGTCATCATCAATGCCGACGGAGGCTCCCGCGACGGCACTCCCGGCCTGATCACGGGCATGTCCATTTATGATGCGCGGCCGGCCTCCAACCTCCACGCTCTTCGCACCCTCCATTCCATCAGCACGACCTACTCCAATGGCACGAGTGGAGGAGGCGCCTTGCGAACCATCCTGGCCGCCGCCGAACTACTGCGCGCCAAGGCCTGTATCGTAATGTCCCCGGAGTCGGCAAAGACTCAGCCGGAATGGATTTCCAACCTTGCCGCCCCCATCTATCGCGAAGGCTTCGATCTGGTCGCGCCCACCTATCGCAGGCACAAGTTTGACGGTCTCTTGATGACGAATTTGTTGTATCCGATGATCCGCGCACTGTATGGACTTAGGCTGCGTGAGCCTTACATGCCCGAATTTGGATTCTCAAGCCGGATAGGAAGTCAATTTCTGGGGGGCAACGGCTGGAGCGATCGCAACGGCACGGGCACCGAACTTCGCTTCACGCTTGCGGCAATTAAGGGAGGATCCCGAATCTGCCAGGCTTTTCTAGGTGAAAAAGATCACACCGAGCGCCGTGCCGCAGATCTCGTTCCGGCATTGCGGCAAACTGTGGGCCCGCTGTTCTCCGCGATGGAGGCGGACTTTCCTGTGTGGAGTACAGTAACCGGTTCGAACTCGATTCCCACCATTGGAAGCGACCACGAACTGATGCTCGATCCGATCCGAGTCAACCGGAAACGGCTGCGCGAAATGTTCGCCACCGGCGTCGCCGAACTCGAATCCGTCTTTCACTTGATTCTTTCGTCCTCCACGCTGGCAGAACTCCAGCGACTTGCAAGACTCGATGACGAAGCATTTCACTACCCCGCCGAATTGTGGGTGAAAACGATCTACGAATTTGCCGCTGCATACCAGAAATCCGTGATCAATCGCGACCACATTGTTCAGGCACTAGCTCCGCTTTTTCGCGGCAGGGCAGTCACTTTTCTGATTGAGAATCGCAGCGCTTCTGCGAGCGAAGTGGAGGTCAACATTGAGGCGCTCTGCGTTGAGTTTGAACGATTGAAACCGTATCTGATGCAAATGTGGAAATCCCGAGAGTGAGGCGATTATGCGAGAAATGATTGTCAGCGAACTAAGTCAGGCATTGCACGAGTTGGCTCGAGGTTTTGCGCATTACCTTCCTCGTCTGATCGTAATGCTGATCCTCGCTTTTGTGGGCTGGCTAATCGCGTACGCCGTAAAAGTGGTGGTGCGCAGCATTCTGCGGCTTATCAAGTTCGACAAATTTTCTGAGAACACCGGTGCCTCTCAGTTGCTTTCCAAGGCTGCATTGCCTACTGCCGCCGAGGTGTTGAGCCGCTTCGTCTTCTGGGTCACCTGGCTCGGCTTCATCTTGCTGGGGGTGAGCGTGCTCGGCATCTTGGGGCTGCAAGAACAAGTAGGAAGGTTCTTTATATTCTTGCCACGTCTTTTCGTGGCGATGTTTATTTTGTTTTTTGGCCTGCTGGCTGCCAGCTTCTTTTCTCGCGCTGCTTTGTTGGCAGCTGTGAACGCGAACATGCGGTCAGCTCGGATTGTCAGCATGGCGGTTCGCACCGTTATCGTGGTTTTTGTGTTTTCCGTGGTCTTCGAAGAGCTCGGCATTGCCGAACAAACCATGCTGGTAGCCTTCGGTATAGCTTTCGGCGCCCTGATGCTTGGGCTGGCAATCGCATTCGGAATTGGCGGTCGGAATTTGGCGCAACGTTTTCTGGAGGAGAGATTTGTTCGTGGCAGGAAAGAAGAGAATGAGGACGAACTATCGCCGCTCTAGCCACCTAATCGACCACGTGAAGATTTCCGCGACCTCGACGTCCCCTCAACGACCTCAGTGGTATGCGCTGTTGACTGCCGAGCGCGCAGAGAAGGCCCCAGAGAGCGCAGAAACTCCTCTACCGATCGTAGAGAAGAGTGAATTCCCGCAGACGATCGCTCATTCCCTTCGTTAGAGCATCTGTCTTGAAACGCCATTTCCAGTTTCCACTTAGTGTCCCGGGTAAATTCATGCGAGCCTCGCTGCCCAGCCCCAACACATCCTGCAAAGGAATGATCGCCACATTCGCCACCGACGCCATGACCGCTCGAATGAATACCCAATTAACTGGTTGGTCCTGAAATCCCAAGTATGCGCGCGTGAAATCACGCTCCTTGCGAATGTCTTCCACGGTCCGCGTGCTTTCGCCAACACCTGCACTCGTCCACCAACCGACCGTGGTGTCATTGTCGTGCCCGCCCGTATAGGCCACCAATTCACGAGAATAATTATGTGGGCGAAAGCTTGGCCCCTGGGGATCATTTCCGAAAGCAAACTGAAGCAAGCTCATGCCGGGAAAGCCGAACTGGCGCCGCAATCCTTCTACCTCAGGCGTAATCACGCCCAGGTTTTCGGCAACGAAGGGCAATTCTTTTAGCGCGTTCTGCAAAACTTGAAAAAGTTCCGCGCCGGGCCCCTTCACCCAGTTTCCACCCGCCGCCGTCGTAGCTCCGGCCGGAACCTCCCAATACGCTTCGAACCCGCGGAAATGGTCGAGCCGTACCCAGTCGAAAAGCTTGAGCGATTGGCGAACTCGGTCGATCCACCAGCAATGTCCACTTGCGGCGGAAACGTCCCAGCGATAAAGAGGATTTCCCCAAAGCTGGCCCGTGGCACTGAAATAATCCGGCGGAACCCCCGAAACGGCGCTAGGTTTACCGTCCTGATCCAAGCGAAATAATTCAGGATGCGCCCATACATCGGCGCTGTCGTGCGCAACGTAGATGGGAATATCGCCCATGATTTTTATTCCGCAGCGTCCACAGTGCACCCTGAGCTGTTCCCATTGCCGAAAGAATTCGAACTGGGCAAATTTATGGATTTCGATCTCGGAGGAAAGTCGTTGCTGCCACTCAAAGAGGGCCGAGGAATTTCGTTGCCGAATACCCGCATCCCAAAATACCCACGAAACATCCTTGTGGACACTCTTGCACGCCATGAAGAGCGCATAGTCGTCCAGCCAGTCACGGTTGCTTCGGCAAAAACTCTCAAACGCACTACGCTCCGCGTGCCCACCGTCGGCCAAAAAAGTACGACCCGCCTTTTCTAGCAGAGTCTTTTTGAAGGCGTTGACGCGGGCATACTCGACCTGTTCTTCAAGAAAACTGGGCGCGCCATCTAAATCTTGCGCGGTCAAAACACCTTGCTCCTGAAGTGTTTTTAGATCGATGAACAGGGGGTTTCCGGCGAACGCCGAAAAACACTGGTAGGGCGAATCCCCGTATCCCGTGGGACTTACCGGCAATACCTGCCAGATTTTCTGTCCCGACGAGGCCAGGAATTCGACAAATTCGTGAGCCGAATCTCCCAGATCACCAATGCCATGGCGACCCGGCAAAGATGAAATGTGCAAAAGAATTCCACTACACCGAGGAAAGATCACTTGTTTTACGTTATCCTTCCCAGCCTTGGACAGGCAATAGGTGCGCTCCCAAATAATTCTTGCGGCTCTGTCGATTTAGATAGCATTCGTTCGACATAGATACAGAGAAAGCAGTGCCGTCAACAACGCATGGATGTTTTGTCGGGAGAAGCGAAGGGGCGAATTATCTCGAATCCTTCTCCAAGAGGCTGAATCCAATGCGGTCAAGGATTGTAAAGTAGCCTGCAATTTACATGGCAAATTTCATGTAAGTGAAGTCGGGGCGTAACGAATATCGCCCGCCGACCGTTAAACGCGATGTGGGGTCGCGTTAACAACTGGTAGTCATCGCCCAATTCAAGCGCGGCATCTCCGGTGCGATGCCGACGACGCAAACTTGTTCACCCGCCATCCACGGCGGTTCGTAACGCTGGTCTTAGCTTAAAGGGGTAGTTATGGCGAAAAGAATGATCCTGATGTTGGGCGTAATGATTGTAGTGATCAGCGCCCTGGGTTTCATGAAATTCAAACAGGTTGAGACAGCCATTCAGGTTGGCGCCTCGTACCAACCTCCTCCGGAGGCAGTGACGAGTATTGTGGCGCAACGCCAGCTGTGGTCCGCTTCCATGGGAGTAATTGGCACAATGGAGGCCGTGCATGGCGTCACGGTCAGCGCGGATCTTCCCGGAGTTGTCGAGAAAATCTTGTTTGATTCGGGCCAGTCGGTCCACGCTGGAGATGTGCTCGTCGTGCTCGATACCCGGCAAGAACGGGCTCAACTCGCTTCACTCGAAGCGCAGAGTGAACTCGCGCGCGTGAACTTTGGCCGAGAGCGGCAACTGGTGGATGCAGGCGTCATCTCCCGCATGGAGTTCGATCAGGCGACCGCTCAGCAAAAAGCTACCGAGGCGAATGTGGCGGAGATTCGCGCCACCATCGAGCGCAAAACCATCCGAGCGCCGTTTTCGGGCATTCTCGGCATTCGCAAGGTCAATCTCGGGCAATATCTCTCTGCCGGTAGCGCTATCGTCCCTTTGCAGTCGCTGAATCCGATTTATGTGGACTTCGGCGTACCCCAGCAGTCCGCCCGGCAAGTGCGAGTAGGCGGCAATTTGCACGTCACTTCGGAAGATATTGCGGGCCACGTTTTCACCGGCAAAGTCACGGCCCTCGATTCCGTGGTTGACGAGACCACCCGCAATATTCAAGTGCAGGCGACCCTTGCCAATCCGGAAGGAAAATTGCGCCCCGGCATGTTCGTCCAGGTCGACGTGGGCTTGGGCGCCAACCGCTCGGTGATTACGCTGCCGGCGTCAGCAATCAACTATGCTCCGTATGGCAACTCGGTCTTCGTCCTCACCGACCTCAAGGATCCGAAGGGCAAAATTTACCGTGGAGTGCGGCAACAGTTCGTTAAGGTTGATGGCTCGCGCGGCGACCAGGTCGCGGTAATCTCCGGCGTAAATCCCGGCGATGAAGTGGTCACTTCCGGCGTGTTCAAACTGCGCAATGGCGCTGCGGTCACGGTCAACAATAAAGTTCAGCCCGGTAATAATCCGGCTCCCAAGCCTGAGGACAGCTAAATGAAATTCACTGACCTGTTTATCAAAAGGCCGGTCCTCGCGATCGTCGTCAACCTTGTCATCCTGATCGCAGGGTTGCAGGCAATACGCTCGCTGAGCGTGCGACAGTATCCGCGCAGCGACATCGCGGTGGTCCAGGTTTCCACAACCTACGTCGGGGCCAATGCCGACCTGGTTCGCGGATTCATCACCACGCCACTGGAGCGGGTGATTGCCAGCGCGGACGGCATCGACTACATGGAATCGTCGAGCGCCCAGGGACTTAGCACAATCACCGTGCACCTGAAGCTGAACTACGACACCAACGCGGCGCTGACGCAAATTCAGGCGAAGGTGGCGCAAGTGCGCAACGACCTGCCGCCCGACGCGCAAGCGCCTGTCATTGATTTGGAAACGGCGGATAACGAATTCGCCGCCATGTACCTTGGCTTCTCCTCCAGCGATCTCGATCAGAACCAGATCACGGATTACCTCACCCGCGTGGTCCAGCCCAAACTGAGCGCCATCAGCGGAGTGCAGCGCGCCGACATCCTTGGCGATCGTACCTTCGCGATGCGAATCTGGCTGAAGCCCGACAGGATGGCCGCTCTGGGTATCTCCCCCTCCGCGGTTCACGATGCGTTGGCGAAAAACAATTACCTTTCCGCGCTTGGGAGCACCAAGGGTTCGATGGTTTCGGTGAACCTGGTCGCCAACACAAACCTGACTACCGCGGACGAATTCCGCCAACTCGTGGTCAAGCAGGACAAAGGCGTCGTCGTCCGGTTAGGCGAAATTGCCGACGTTCAACTCGGCGCTCAGGACTACGACTCGGAGGTCCGTTTCAACGGCGAAGGCGCAACCTTCATGGGAGTCTGGGTTCTTCCGACGTCTAACTCGCTGGAAGTGATTAAGAGCGTGCGCGAAACGATTCCTGGCATTCAGGCCCAACTTCCGGCGGGAATGAAGGTTGGGATTCCATATGACTCGACGGCGTACATTCAAGACGCGATCAACGAGGTACTCAGCACTCTTACGGAAACGCTTTTGATCGTCGTCGTCGTGATCTTTCTCTTCCTGGGATCCTTCCGCTCCGTGCTGATTCCGGTAGTTGCGATTCCGATTTCTCTTATCGGCGCGGTTTTCATCATGCTGATCGCGGGCTTCACCATCAACTTGCTGACCCTGCTCGCGATCGTGCTTTCGGTTGGACTCGTGGTGGATGACGCGATTGTCATGGTCGAAAACGTGGAGCGTCACATCCACATGGGAAGCACTCCGCTTCAGGCTGCGATCGATGCTGCCCGCGAGTTGGTCGGCCCGATCATCTCCATGACGATCACTCTCGCCGCCGTGTATGCGCCGATCGGAATTCAGGGCGGCCTGACGGGCGCGTTGTTCCGTGAATTTGCATTCACCCTCGCCGGAGCCGTCATTGTTTCAGGAATCGTTGCGCTGACGTTGTCTCCGATGATGGGATCGAAGTTGCTGCGCGCAGGAGCGACAGAGCACGGATTCGCCGGCATGGTGAATCGCCACTTCGAAAGCGTGCGCCGGTGGTACTCGCGGCAACTTGCCGGAATCCTCCAGTACCGGCCGGTCGTTCTCACGTTGTGGGCGATCGTGGTTCTGCTGGTCGTTCCGTTCTACATGTTTTCGCAGCGGGAACTGGCGCCGGCTGAAGATCAGGGAGTGGTGTTTGGAGTGATCCAGGCGTCTCCTAACTCAACTATCGATCAAACGAACCTGTACACGCAGCAAGTGTACGACGTTTACCATTCGTTTCCAGAAAGCCAGAGCATCTTTCAAATCACCTCGCCGACGGGCGGTTTCGGAGGCATGGTGACCAAGCCCTGGAGCGAGCGGAAAAAGACGGCGCAACAGCTTCTGTTGGAGTCCACTGCGCCGCTGTCGAGAATTGCAGGCATCCGGGTGATCCCATTGACCCCGCCTCCATTGCCCGGCGGCGGGAATTTTCCCGTTGACTTCGTAATCGCCTCGCCTGCTGAACCGCAACAGCTTGTCGAATTCGCCAAGCAACTTGTGGGCAAAGCCATGACCAGCGGCCTGTTCATCTATGCCGACTCGGACCTGAAGTTCGACCAGCCGCAGACCGAAGTGGTTTTCGATCGCGACAAGCTTCGTTCGCAAGGCGTCGATCTCAGCCAGGCGGGACAGGATCTTTCCACGCTGCTCGGCGGAAACTATGTCAACCGCTTCAGCATTCAGGGACGCAGTTACAAGGTCATTCCGCAGGTCAAGCGCGCGGAGCGATTGACTCCGGAACAACTATCGCAGATCTACATCACGGGATCGCAGAACAAGCTTGTGCCGCTGTCGACGTTTGCCAGCCTGCGCACCACGACCGAACCGCGCGATCTGAAGAAATTTCAGCAGCTCAACGCGGTGCGCATTCAAGGCGTGATACCGCCAGGCGTTCCGTTGGACAAGGCATTGCGCATGCTCGAAGACGAGGCTAAGACAATTCTTCCGCAGGGCTTCACGGTTGATTACGCCGGCGAGTCGCGACAACTTCGGGTTGAGGGCAGCAAGTTTCTCGGGACATTCCTGCTGTCTGGAATCCTGATTTATCTTGTGCTGGCGGCGCAGTTCGAGAGCTTCCGCGATCCGTTTATCATTCTGGCCGGGTCGGTGCCGCTGGCGATTTCGGGAGCCCTATTATTCTCGTTCCTCGGCCTGACGACATTGAACATCTATAGCCAGGTGGGCCTGATCACTCTGGTCGGTCTGGTATCAAAGAACGGCATCTTGATTGTGGAGTTTGCCAATGAACTGCAGGAGCGCGGTGCCGCCAAACTAGCCGCGATCATTGAAGCCGCGGGCACAAGACTGCGCCCTATCCTGATGACAACGGCTGCAACCGTGATCGGTCACTTCCCTCTGGTATTGGCTAAGGGACCGGGGGCCGGAGCGCGAAACAGCATTGGCATCATGCTGGTGAGCGGCATGATCATTGGCACGGCCTTCACTTTGTTCGTTGTGCCGTCCATCTACATGCTTGTGGCTAAGACTCGAGTGCCGGTGCATGCACAAAGCACCGATTCCGAGGGCGTCTTCAGCGAACCCGAAGAGGCCATCGCCTGAAGTCGCTCTAACACATCAGGACCAGCGTTTGAGGCGCCGACGGGGTACAATTAGTACCCATCATGCGCACGGTTTTCGATATTTTCGCGCAGATCTTCCGCAACCTCTGGGCACATAAGCTGCGCTCGTTTTTGACCATGTTCGGAATCGCGTGGGGCGTCGGATCCTTGCTTCTCTTGGTCGGCATAGGGGAAGGCTTCCGCTCGGGCAACAAGCGCGAACTGGCCGAGTTTGGCCGGAATATCATGTTCATTTTTCCTGGGCGTGCGCCCGCCGTCCAAGGAAGCATGAATTCTGCTCGCCCGTATTTGCTCACCTATCAGGATTACATCGACATCCGCACGCAAGCCGCCCACGTGGGCGTTGCGTGTCCCATACTTTCTCGAACCGATCTGCACCAGATCAGCGAATTCGCCACTGCTGGAGTCGAAATTCTAGGCGCGGAGCCGCAACTGAATGAGATTAGCTTTCTTCCGCTCAAAGAAGGCCGCTGGCTGAATGAAATGGACGAGACGCAAAGCCGCAACGTAATCGTTCTCGGAAACGAATTACTCAAAACTTTATTTCCTGGCCGCCCGGCGGTGGGAGCTTTCGTCCTGCTCAACGGCATTCGCTTCGAAGTGATCGGCAGCATGCCTCACCTTGGGCGCGGCGATAACACCTGGCTCAATATGAGAGGCTACATCCCTTTTACGGTGATGGCCACCAACTTTCCATTGAAAGGAGAAAACCACCAGAATTCCATTTCGTTTATTGAATACCAGCCGTTCACAACCGCCGAGCATAAGTTGGCCCAGAATGACGTCCACAAGATTATCGCCCGGAATCACGGATTCAATGCCAACGACGAAACTGCCTTTGACGGCTGGGATTCCATCCAGGAATCAAAAATGGTAGGAACGATTTTCGATGTGATGAATATGTTTCTGGGGGCGGTCGGGATGGTAACGCTAGCCCTGGGCGCGATCGGCGTGGTCAACATCATGCTGGTGGCCGTCAGCGAACGCACGCGCGAGATCGGACTGCGAAAAGCCCTGGGCGCGACCAACCGCAGCATTCTGTTTCACTTTTTTTTGGAAGGCTTGCTGCTGACACTGACCAGCGGCTTGATTGGCATGGGCTTGGCCACGGGATTGATGGCGATGATGGGGAACGTGCAGGGGCCGGGCGGTTTCGATCCACCAAAACTTGTGCCCATGTCTGCCGTACTAGCGATCGGCAGCCTCACCTTAGCCGGAGTTTTCGCGGGACTTTATCCGGCGCGCAAAGCCGCATTATTACAACCGGTGGAAGCCCTCCGGCAGGAGTGACCTGAGATGTTTCACGATCTCCTGCAGGAAGCTTACGGCGCCATGCGGCACAATCGCCGCCGCACTGCCCTCACCATGCTGGGGATGGCTTGGGGAATCGCGACGGTTGTGATGCTGCTCGCCTACGGCGATGGTTTTGGCCGGGCCTGCGCCAACATCTTTGCGAACTTCGGAAGCAAGCTCGTTATCGTAGTTCCGGGCCGTACATCCATGCAGGCCGGCGGACAGAAGGCCGGTGTGCTCGTCCGCTTCACGCTGGACGACGTCGATACTCTCACCACCAACCTTCCGCAAATCTCGCGCATCACGCCTGAAGTCAGCAAGCAGTGCAGCGTCCAGTACGACACAAGGCTCTTCACTTGGGCGGTTACCGGAAATTATCCCAACGTGTTCGATGTTCGCTCGCTCCAACTCGAGCAGGGCCGCTTCTACAATCCCGAAGACGAAATCCAGCGCGCCCACGTTGCGGTAATCGGTTCAGAGGCCAAAGAAAAGCTTTTCTCAGGACGCAACGCCTTGGGCGAACACATTCGACTCGATGGTCTCAGCTTTGAAGTCATCGGCGTTCTGAGCGCCAAAATGCAGGAGGGCAATGACGATATCAACCGTGTGGTCTACGTTCCCTTCAGCACAATGAGCGAACTGAAGAACACGCATTATCTCGATACGATTTGGTTCACCTACCAGACGCCCGAGTACGAGAGCTTGGAACAAACCGTCCGTACTGTCCTGAGCACGCAGCACAAGTTCAGCCAAACCGATCGTCAGGCTGTGGAAGTTTTCAACCTGATGACGCAAGTGCACCAGTTTGAAATCATCACACTTGGCTTGAAAGTTCTGATGGGTTTCATCGGCACGCTCACGCTCGGCATTGGCGGCGTGGGCTTGATGAATATCATGCTGGTCTCGGTCACGCAACGCACCCGCGAGATCGGTGTCCAGAAGGCTCTAGGCGCGCCCCGTCGATACATTTTGCTACAGTTCTTAGCTGAGGCGCTCACCATTACTTTTATCGGCGGAGTGTTAGGAGTAATCCTGGCTTACGCGGTCGCGCTTTCCGTAGGCAGGCTCACCTTGTACAGCGCCTTCGCGAAAAATGGCGAAGCCGGGGACATCCGCCTGATTATCGCTCCAGGCACTCTGATCGCGTCCACTCTCATTCTGGGTGCTGTGGGACTGATCAGCGGTATGATTCCCGCCTTCCGTGCCGCGCGCCTCGACCCGATCGAAGCTCTCCGCCACGAATAATCCCTATCGTCAACCGTGCCCGAACCTGGGACCGATGGCCGCGCCTCAGCGCGCTTCGGTAAGCACGACTTGCAAAAGCCCTTAGGCCCGCGCCTTGTCGATCATCTCGGCCCAGATGCCTTTGGATCGTAGAATGAGTTCCACGGCCTCTCGAATTGCTCCGTGTCCGGCGAGAGCCTTTGTGGTGTAGTGCGCGACTTCTTTTACCTCTGGCATAGCATCTCCAACCGCGACCGCAAGCCCGGCGCGCTTCATCAACGGAATGTCCGGCAGATCGTCTCCCACGAATGCCACCTCATAGTCGGAAGCTTCCGCCTTTCTGAGGATGTCTTCGTAGGCCGGCACCTTCAGGGGTTGCCTCATATAAACGAACTCCATCTTCATTTCTAAGGCCCGTCGAGCCAGAGCCGCACTCTCGCGTCCAGTAATGCATCCAGTGCGAAGCCCCGCCGTTCGCGCCAAGGTAAGCCCCTGACCGTCATGCGCATCAAATGTTTTTATCTCAAGCGCGCTTCCATCCATTTGCGAGAGCAAGGTAACACTTCCATCTGTCATAGTGCCGTCCACGTCCATCAGTAGAACGCGAATGCGGCTGGCGCGCTTCTTGAGCGCTGGAGATATCCTCGCGAATCTGGTCAAACTGAGCCTCCGGAAAGACAGAAAGAGTTTACTGCAAAGCCTACGCCTGCCTCTTCGCGCGTGAGCGCCGCTCGATTAAACCGCGACACAGCCGATCGGACCTCGTTCTGGAGCGTGAGCCAGACCGTCTCCAGAATAGAAACTACGAGCCCATTCTCCAAAAAGCGAGAGACCAGTTTTAAGCGCCTGCCGAACTCGCCACGGTATTGTCTCGCTGCTTTTTCTGTTCCATTTTGAGATGGAATGGATACCAACAGGCGATCGTCGCTTCGGATATCTGCGCCAGTCGGCGCACTGGATGCAGATCTTCGAATCCCAGGCCAGAATTTCCGGGCCCAGCCACGGGAAATGCCGTCTCCCGATCAGACTTGCTATAGCAATAGCTGCCCGCTGATCCAAGGCATCCTTTTTCCGTTCCAAATAATCTTAACTGCCGCGACAAGGCTTGGTTGTTACGGAAAGGCGAGAGACCGAACAATGAGCGTCAGCAATCCCGCTGTTCAGGAGCGGCTGCGAGAAATCTGGGAAACGCCGAAGACTCTCTACGGATGGCTCTCCACTGTCGACCACAAGGAAATCGGGCATCGCTACCTCGCCACCGCTTTCATCTTTCTCATCATTGGCGGCGTCGAGGCTCTGATCATGCGCATCCAGCTAGCGCGCTCCGATCAGTCGTGGTTAACGCCCGAAGCGTACAACCAGCTTTTCACGATGCATGGCATGACCATGATTTTCTGGTATGCCTCGCCCATCCTCTCCGGCTTCGCAAATTATTTGATCCCGTTGATGATCGGCGCACGGGACATGGCGTTTCCTCGATTGAACGCATTTTCCTATTGGACTTTCCTGCTTTCCGGCATCCTGTTGTACGTCAGTGCTTTTATGGGGCAATCGCCACACGGTGGCTGGTTTGCCTACGTGCCCTACACCAATCTTCGCTATTCCCCGGGTTACGGCATGGATTTTTATGCCCTTGCGCTTATTTTCCTCACGATCTCAACAACTGTTGGGGCGATAAATTTCATAGTGTCCATCTTTCGCCTGCGTGCTCCCGGCATGACGATCAGCCGCATGCCGCTGTTCCTATACAGCACTCTGACGATCTCCTTCGCGATCCTGATGTCACTGCCTGCATTGACCGCGGATTGCGTCTTCCTCGAACTGGACCGGCGCTGGGGCACTCACTTCTTCGACGCGCGCTGGGGTGGGGACGCGTTGCTGTGGCAACAGTTGTTCTGGTTTTTTGGCCACCCGTGGGTATATGTGATTTTCCTGCCTGCGACCGGAATGGCATCGATGATCATTCCAGTGTTCTCGCGGCGGCCGATTGTGGGCTATCCCTATGTCGCCATCTCGACCGTTTTGACCGGTGTCGTTGGTTTTGGGGTCTGGTTTCACCACATGTTTGCCGTTGGAATGACTGACATGGCCATGAGTTTTTTCAGTGCCGGCAGCATGACCATTTCCATTTTCAGCGCGGTACAAGTGTTTTGCTGGATTGCTACCATCTGGAAGGGCCGGCCGGTTGCCACAGCTGCTATGCACTTCGCGGCGGGATTCATAGCTCTGCTGGTGATCGGCGGGCTGAACGGAATTTTCACGGCAATTATTCCGGTCGATTGGCAGGTGCACGATACCTATTTCGTGGTAGCTCACCTCCATTACGTGCTGATCGGGGCGAACGTGTTTCCCGTTTTTGCAGCTCTCTATTATTGGCTTCCTAAAATGACCGGACGAATGTTGAGCGAGCAACTCGGCAAATGGAGCTTCTGGATCATGTTCGTGGGTTTCAACTTGGCCTTCTTTCCCATGCATCTCGCGGGATTAGGGGGCATGCCGCGCCGCATCTATACGTATCCCGCTGGGTTAGGACTGGATGGGCTGAATATGACCGCGACCGTCGGCGCATTCATCTTCGGCACCGGTATTTTGCTCAGCATCGTTAACTTCTTTCAAAGCCTCCGTACGGGAAAGATTGCAGGCAAGAATCCATGGAACGCGGATTCACTGGAATGGGAAACGGATTCTCCGCCCGCGCCCTACGCAACCGTCCATATTCCAACCGTCCGCTCGCGCCATCCGCTCTGGGATGACCATGACGAAGAGTATGACCCAAACAACGAACGCGTCCTCGATGAGGGCCGGCTGACCCTTTCCAGTTCATGGCTGGACGCCGAGCCGCAGTCGATCATGAAGATGCCGGAGGACACGATTGCACCATTACTCAACGCGTTGTCGCTGATGCTGTTATTCATCGCACTTGTCTTTCAATGGATGTGGGTAGCGCTGGCCGGAGTATTGGCCATTTTGTTTACCGCTTACTACTGGCTGTGGCCGAAACCGACTCCACCGAGCGAGGCTGAACCAGAGGGAGAATTTGCATGAGCACGGTGGCCGTTCCCACACGCCGACTGATTCTTCCACTGGAAGCCGAGCGCGGCTCCTACGGGATGATGCTGACGATTCTGACGGAGGCGTTTCTCTTTCTCGCGCTATTTGTCAGTTATTTCATGCTGGGCAGCAACAAGGATCGATGGAGAATTGAGGAGTTGCCGAAGTTGCACTTCGCCCTGCCCATGCTCGCAGTGCTCCTTGTTAGCAGCCTGGTGCTGCATTGGGGAGAGCGGCAACTGAAGAAGGAAAGGTATCTATCTGCGCGAATTGCCTTGGCACTCACCATCGTGATTGGACTTGGTTTCTTGACTCTGTCGGCATTTGATTACCGCGAGCATTGGGAGCGCTTAACCCCGTACACCGATTCTTACGGGTCGATTTTCTATACCATCACCAGTTTTCATGCGGCCCACGTGATCGTAGGTCTTTTGATTTTGATCTATGTGCTGATTCTGCCGCGTTACGCGCCAGTCGCCGAATCGCCCTATCGCCCATATCACGTCGCTGCGATGTACTGGCACTTCGTCGATGTTGTCTGGATTTTTGTAGTCGCGATCCTCTATGTAGGACCGCATTTTTAAAAGCATGAACGATCAGATCAACACCCGCCAACGTATCTCTCCCGGACGTCTCTGGTTCGGCTTTGCCGGATCAGCCGCGTCGTGGATCGCGCTGGGAATTATCGACCTTCTGATTACTTGGCAGGCATGTTTGGGAAAAGAGCAATACGGCGGGGCCCATATTGAACCCGGCTTCCGCATCATCTACTTGATATTTACTCTTGCTCTCCTGATTACGGCGGTAGTGGCCGGCGCAATCTCATTTCGCAATTGGCGCGAACTCTCGCGCGAAAGAGACCTTTCTAACGCCGAAGGGCGTGGCCGCCAAGAATATATGGCGCTGGCAGGCGTTTTCATCAGCGCCACCCTGGGAATTGGGATTATCTGGCTCGGTCTGCCCCTGCTCATTATCGATCTCTGTGTGAGGGCAAGATGAAGTCAGGCCTGATGGCGACCATCTGCGGCTTACAGGTTCTGCTACTAACGGCCTGCACAGGCGGCAGGATGCCGTCCCCTTACAGCGTCGCGACTGGGGGCGATGCGCGAGAGGGACGCAAAGTAATCGAGTCCTACGGTTGCGGCGCGTGCCACACGATCCCGGGAATTCATGCGGCAAACGGGGTAGTCGGACCGCCGCTGTATTTCTTTAGTCGACGCACCATGATTGCCGGAGAGTTGCCGAATACTCCCGACAATCTCATTCATTGGATCGAGAATCCGCCCGCGGTGGAAGCGGGAACAGCCATGCCGAAGTTGGGCTTGAGCAACAAACAGGCAAGGGACGCAGCCGCGTATTTATACACGCTGCGCTAGTCACGATGGAGCGATGCCATGCGTATTGTTAACGGTTTTCTTTTCATTCTCTGTATGGTGATCCCGCTGATAGGGCAAAATGCGCCCAGTCCGACTGAAGTTCCGGGATCGCAGGCTGGCATCCACCTGGTCAGCCCGCTGCCGACAGGGGAATGGACAATGCCCGCGGGCGACTACGCGAACACTCGCTTCAGTCCTCTCTCCCAAATCAATACCGGCAACGTCAAGAATCTCCACATAGTTGGCGAGATGGCGGACGGGATCCCCCACGGCCATGAGGGTGGGCCGCTTGTTGTGGACAACACTTTATATATGGTCACGCCGTTCCCCAATTACCTGATCGCGCTCGATTTGACTAAGCCCGGCTATCCGATGAAATGGAAGTTCGAACCGAATCCCGATCAACGATCAGTGGGCATCGCGTGTTGTGATGTGGTGAACCGTGGCGCCAGCTACGCCGATGGAAAAATCATTTACAACACCCTCGACGCAAATACGGTCGCGGTCGACGCCAAGTCCGGTCAACTCGTGTGGAAAACCAAAGTCGGAGATACCGACCTAGGTGAAACCATCACGATGGCTCCCATCGTCGTCAAGGATGTCGTTCTAGTGGGAGACAGTGGCGCAGAGTTGGGAGTGCGGGGCAAACTGACCGCGCTTGATCTTAAGTCGGGCAAAATTCTGTGGCGTGCCTTCAATAGTGGTCCTGACAGCGACGCTCGCATCGGTCCTGACTTTAAGCCCTTTTATCAGAAAGATCGCGGCAAAGACCTCGGCGTGACGTCGTGGACTCCAGACCAGTGGCGCTTGGGCGGCGGGACGATCTGGGGCTGGATTTCCTACGATCCGGAACTCAATCTCATCTATTACGGAACGGGTAATCCCGGCGTCTGGAACGATGACATGCGTCCCGGCGACAACAAATGGTCGATTACTATCTGGGCGCGCAATCCTGAAACCGGTGACGCGAAATGGGCTTACCAAATTGAGCCTCACGATGGCTGGGACTACGACGAGATTATGGAGAACGTTCTCGTCGACATGCCTTGGCAAGGCAAGACTCGAAAACTGCTCATCCATCCCGGTCGCACCGGCTTCGTATTCGTGCTCGATCGCGAAACCGGTGAGGTGCTCTCGGCTGAAAACTTCGAACCGGTTACGTGGGCAAAAGGCTACGACCTGAAAACTGGTCTTCCGATCGAGAATCCGGATAAGCGTCCCCACACCAATCACTACGCCCGAGGGGTCTGTCCTTCCTCGACCGGCGGTAAAGAGTTTGTGCCGTCGTCCTTCTCGCCGAAGACCGGCTATCTCTATATCCCTGCGCACAACACGTGCATGGATTATTCAGGGGAAGACGTGAATTACATCGCAGGCACTCCTTACCTAGGTGCCAGTGTTCGTATGTATCCCGGTCCCGGTGGATACCAGGGCGAGTTGATTGCCTGGGACGTCGCAAATGCCAAGAAGGTCTGGAGCGTCAAAGAGGCCGACCTGCCTGTTTACAGCGGCGTACTTGCTACTGCTGGAGACGTTGTCTTTTACGGGACGATGGACGGCTACTTCCGAGCATTGGACGCACGCAGCGGAAACGTTTTGTGGCAGATGAAACTTAGCTCGGGCATCATCGGCAATCCCATGACATTTCTCGGTCCTGACGGTAAACAGTACGTCGCGATCTATGTCGGCATCGGCGGCTGGATGGGAGCGGTAGCGCTTCCCAGTGTTTCAACCGACGACGACTACGCTGCCCTGGGCGTGGTAGGAGCCATGAAGAAGATTAAACAGATGACCAGTCCCGGAGGCGCACTCTATGTCTTCGGCTACTAAGAGTCTGCTCGCCTTTTTCTTTTGCTGTGCTGCACCGCTGGTCGCTGCCACGGCGGAGCTGCGCGTTTGTGCCGACCCCAACAATCTGCCTTACTCGAATCAACAACAACAAGGTTTTGAGAACGAACTGGCGCAATTGGTCGCTCGTGACCTGGGCGTGAGCCTTTCGTATTTCTGGTTCCCTCAGCGCCACAAATTCTTTCGCAACACTCTACTCGCGGGCGCTTGCGATGTAGTGATGGAAGTTCCCACTGGCATTGACGTAGCCAGCACTACGGTCCCTTATTACCGCTCGATCTACGTGTTTGTGTCGCGTCGCGATCGAGGTCTGCATATTCGTTCTTTCGACGATCCGCAGCTCAAAAGTCTCCGCATAGGAGTTCATGTGACCGGAGAGAATGACGATCGTGTGCCGTCTACAACCGCTCTGCTGAAGCGAGGTCTTGTCGGAAACCTTGAAGGGTACGACATCTTTGGCAAGCTTTCGGAACAGAACCCGGCCGGCGATATCGTGCGCGCCGTTGCTGACAAGACAATTGATGTTGCGGTTGTGTGGGGACCCTTGGGTGGCTATTTTGCCAACCGCTCTTCCGCCCCTTTGGAAGCTACTCCGGTCTGCCCTTCCCCTCTAGATCAGCAGATTCCACTTTCGTTCGATATCTCCATGGGAGTGCGGCGTGGCAATGACGCGCTCCGCGACAAGCTAAATAGTTTCATAGCCCGCCACCGTTCCGACATTCGGCACCTGCTCGACTCGTACTCCGTGCCCTTGGTGAGCGCTCAGGGGGGGCAGTGCCAAAAATGAGGTGCTCCAACATGCAAGTACAAGATCTTATTGCGGGGATTGTATTGTCGCTATTACTGGCTGGCGGAGGATGCCAGGAATATTCGGCACCTGCCGCCCCTGAGAGCAGTCCCGCGCCTGTGCCGACCGCAGTAGGTCCGATCCCGGGCGCCGGGAGCAACGTCAAGTTCCGCAGCAATCCCTTCGCCAACGATCCGGTTGCTCTGCAGGAAGGACGAAAACTTTTCAATTGGTACAACTGCTCCGGTTGTCACGGTGGCCACGCGGGCGGCGGGATGGGCCCCAGCCTGCGTGACCAAGTCTGGCTTTTCGGGGAACGCGACGATCAAATCTTCGATTCGATTGCTGCAGGACGCGGGCATGGAATGCCTTCGTGGGGCAGCAAAATTCCAGAAGATCAAATTTGGAAATTAGTTACCTACATCAAGTCAATGAGGACGGCGCAGGAACCGGAACCTCCGCGAATGCCCGAGCACGAAGAAGTGGCGCAACCCGCGATCACTCACCCGGGCCACTCAGCGCAGAAGGACTAGAAAAGATGAAGCGCCTCTGGTCCATTTCGATGTTGTTACTACTCTCGGGCTGCCAGCGGTCTCAGTCTACGCTTTATCCCAAAGGTCCAGCGGCCGACAAGATCGCTCACCTGTCATGGCTGATGCTGATTCTGTTTCTCGCGATCAGCATCGTCATGTGGATTTTGCTTACTTGGGCCATGTCTCGCAGACGGGGCACCCTCGCAGAACACGAACCGGTCGATGTGGGAGGCGGCCAAGGCTGGATTGCGTGGGGAGGTCTCGCCTTCCCTCTAAGCGTACTTTGTGTTCTGTTCATTCTTGGATTGAAATTGATGGCCAGTTTTCCCGTCCACGATGTTCATCATCATGACTTGCATCCAGAGATCGCCATTATTGGCCGGCAGTGGTGGTGGGAGGTCCAGTATCTCGGTGCTCCCGCCCAGCGATTTACTACGGCAAACGAAATCCACATCCCCGTTGGTCAACCCGTCGATATTGAATTGCGTTCGCTGGATGTCATCCATTCTTTTTGGGTCCCGACCTTGCATGGCAAGGTGGATCTGATTCCGGACCATCCGAACTTCATCCGCATCGAAGCTGACCAGCCAGGAATCTACACCGGGACGTGCGCCGAATACTGTGGCGCGCAGCACGCGCACATGAGGCTCGTGGTGGTTGCGCAAGAATCTTCCGATTACGATGCGTGGGTTCAGGGCCAAAGACAGTCCGCCACAGAACCAACCACCGAGGAGGCTCGACGCGGCGAGCAGACTTTCATGGCCGGACCCTGTTCCATGTGTCACCAGGTTCGCGGAACCCTGGCTGGAGGCCGGGTGGCGCCCGACCTGACTCATATCGCTAGCCGCATCAATATTGCGGCCAACTCATACCCGAATAACGATGCATACCTCGAGGCCTGGGTCACTCACGCTCAGTCCCTTAAACCGGGGGCCGCGATGCCTAACCTCACGCAGTTCAACGGTCAGCAGTTGCGGGATCTGGTTGCTTACCTGCGACAACTTCGATGAAGAAAGGTTCAACATGTTAACTTCTCTCAACTGTCATAAACTTCGGACGATTCTAGTTGCCTGCTCCGCGTTGCTGTTACCTCTGCCGGGAATCGCGCAATCTAAACCGGATTGCTCGGCACTCCCCGATCATTCCAAATTGCGCAGCGTACTTCAGTCTGTGATCAAGGAAGGCGCGACAGGCAACAGCGGATTGGGAAATCAGGAATGGGCCGTCACGGTCAACCGCGACGGCATTGTCTGCGCAGTCGTGTTCAGCGGTAACGATCGCGGGCAGCAGTGGCCTGGCAGTCGTGCCATCGCCGCCGAAAAAGCCAATACAGCAAATGCTCTCAGTTCCTCGGACTATGCGCTGTCCACTGCCAATCTTTTTGCGGCGGCACAACCCGGACAGAGTCTTTACAGTCTCACGACCAGCGCCCCTCCCAATGCTCAAGCTGTGTTCGGGCTCGCAACGTCATTTGGCACGCCCGACGACCCTATGGTCGGAAAGCCGATTGGCGGAGTGATCGTCTTTGGGGGCGGCTTGCCCCTTTATGACTCCAAGGGAAAAATCGTCGGCGGTCTCGGTCTGAGCGGTGACACTTCGTGCGCAGACCATATCATCGCGTGGAAGGTCCGCCATGAATTGCGGCTGGACGCAGTGCCCATGGGGCCCTCTCCAGATCACAACGACAACATGATTCTCGACTGGTCGAACAACAATAGCCCGAGCGGCTTTGGACACCCGACGTGTAAAGGGGGCAATCCTCCAGACGAACTCGTTAAGGACCTTTCGAAAAAGTACCCCACCGGTCCGAAAGCACGTTGAAGCGGAGAAATAGATTGTTGAGCCCTGCTCGAGACGCCTGCCCTGCCAATGAATTCTGGCAGGTCTAGATAGATTCGATTCTTTAGGTTCAAGTGAAAGAGATGACGAGAGGCAAGAATCTTTTATTCGCTTCTATTGGTGAGGGCGCGCTTATTTTGCTTGTAGGCGCGATTGCGCTGGTTGTGCGCAGACCGCTGATCTTCGCAAGCCTGGGTCCTACCGCTTATGAAATGGTCGAGCAACCTCTCGCACGAAGCGCCAGGACCTACAACATTATTGTGGGACACATGGCAGGACTCGGTGCAGGTTTTCTTTCCCTATGGTTGCTCGGTGCCTGGCATGCCCCCAAAGTTGCGTCCGCGGGCTTTATTACCTCATCTCGTCTCTGGGCCGTCGTTCTGGCGGTCGTTATTACTACAGCCATAACATTGGCTCTCAAGGCAAGCCAACCCGCGTCTCTGTCAACAAGCATGCTTGTGTCGCTGGGATCGATGCAGACGGGGCTTGATGCTCTAGCCATCGCTATTGCGGTCGTTATTATGGCCGTCGCTGGGGAGCCTGTGCGCCGTCAATTTGCCAAGGCCCTTCTTCCTCGCCGAGATGATCATTGACCGCTGAGTCGATCATTTCGGTGGATTGAAGTAGCTATCGGCCACCGGCAACGATACAGTCTCCCCCTGATTCCCAAGTTTCCGGTTCCGAGCTCTTGTTCATCCCGCAACTCCCGAAGAAGTTTGATCCAGCCGTCCCAGAGGTGGATCTATGCTGTTGCCCGGCGATTAGCGGTGGGGACCGGTGGGGTGGGTTTGGTTTAACTTGTTAATGATCCCTTCACTCGGGTTACCGCCCTTGCACGCTGGATGTCCGAAGCCACTACTACTCACGCCATTCTGGATATCGAAGATGAGGTTGTCACTCGGGCCCGGGGCGACCCCCATCGGCACGGCGTTCAGCCCTAAGGCCTGCCGGGTATTCCAGGCGATTACGTGGTCGGCGCAGGACGTGTCTCCACTCACTCCCAGAGCCTCGACAATTTTTCCATTTTTATTGTACAGGGCTAGTCCCCCGCCGAAAACGATAACTCCGCCAACCGGCTTTCCCACCAGCGGGTCATCGGGTTGACCGAACTTTTGTGGATCACCGGCAAACGCAGAAGTTGGGTTTGGACCGCTCACGATGCTGTAAAGAGAGTTTCCAGGCTGCGCGGCGGAATAAACGTTGCCGCTGGAAAGAGCAAAATTGTCGGTGCTGAAAGCATTTGCTGTATTCGCCTTTTCCGCGGAGATCAGGCGACTTCCCGGCCATTCCGCTCCTCGATTCGGGCCCGTAAACACAACGGCGCAAACGATGCCATCTCGATTCACCACCGCGCCCCATTCCTGATTCCCGAGTCCCCCGTTCGCCCCTTTGCCCTCTTTCACAGCGCTCGTTAACGCCGCTTTGAGCTTGTTGTAGTCCGGGATCTTCGAACAATCCTGCGGATTCTGTGCCAGGGAAGGAAATGCACAGACGACGAATGCTAAGGAAGTAACGAATGTACGTGAGAATATTCTGAACTGCATCTGGCATCTCCTTTTCCGAATCATCTAAGCGTGTATAAGGCGGTGGGGGTGGCGTCAGCTTGTTCAACTCGATGGGCGACGCATGGACGGCCGACTACCTCAAAATCACCGGCGAACTGGATATAGATCTGAGAAGCAACATAGCCGCCGAGGCTCGCGCCAAGATTGTGTATGAGCGCTTAATCAACTTTTGCGACGATCCCGGATCGAAAGATGCGCTCCAGTTTTTGATGACGCGAGAGATTACTCACATGAAGGCTTTCACCGCTGCTCTTGAGAGTATCGGAAAGGCGCCTTTTTCAATTGGACAGATTCCACCGACTCCCGTGCTGGTCGATCAGTATTTCAACGATTCGACCGGAGAAGGCGATGAAGGCGAGACCGATGCCCGGGGCCCGTGGAACGAGGGGGGCAATTGGCAGATTGTCGAGGTTTCCGAATTTAAAGAGGGTGTTGAAAATATGGAAACGTCGAAAGGCCAAGATTCCGGGCGCGGTAAGAAACAGCGCACAATCTCGTCGGAATCTAGAACCCGAAAATCAGCATAGCAACGAAACACGCAGGCCCCCAGCCATGAGGGCCTGCGTCTAGGGAGTCTTTCGACGGTGAAGTTCTCTCCGAGCCGGCCGAAAGTAAAATCGTTGCGGCCGTCCTCGCTCAGCGTGCTGCTCTTTAATAAATCTGTTCTTTGTGCCCTCGGCGACATTTCTGAAGAGTGTCGCCGAAGATCAAACCCATCCTGCGGCTGCGGAATCCCCAGACGTGCCGCTTCAGCGTGCGCGATGTTTCCTCTCCGATCTGCACCCATGCCGAATCGGAAATCGGGGCGAGTTCGCGATGGAGGTTATTCACGTCTGTCGTCTCCTTGCACACCAGAGGAGATCCCTCAAGGCAAACCGTGAGAGTAACAAGGATGATTTTTATTTCATTCTCTCCTCACGCGGACTTCCCTCGCATCGCTCCGAAACTGGGAGCCCCGTGTGTTGCGCGGCAATCGTAACGGCTATCGTGGGCCCGTTCAATTTGCTTGCCGTCGAAAGAGGCTGTGACCGCGGAATGACACGTGTCGGACTGTGGACATTTTTTGCGGCAGCAATGGCGAGGCAGCTATCTCGCCGGCCTCGGTTTCTCCTTAATTGATACGCCCGCCGTCGTCCGTCTTCGGCCCGCAGTTTGGTTAGCGCATTGCACCGTTAAAGTGACTGCAATTCCAAGAATGGGCGCTATCAGACCGAACTGAGGGCATCAGGTTGCGATCACGTGACTCAATTAGCGGGCGCGTACTAGGTTCTCAGATATTCGTGTGTTTCGGCGGGGCCGCGTTAGCTTTCGCAGATCCAAGCCAGCCCTCAAGCCCTACGAACATTTTTGCGCCCGCGTCGACTCCAGCAAAATCGATCTTCGGGTTATCTCTGTTTGTACTGGCGGTCACAGGAGCCATTTTCCTGGTGGTCTTCGCCTTGCTGCTTTACTCCATCGTGAGGTTTAGGAAGAAGAGAAATGACGACGGTCGAGAACCACCTCAGGTGTACGGCAGCAATCAGGTGGAATTGGCGTGGACGGTCATCCCGATTCTCATCGTGGTCGCATTATTCATGGCGACAGCACGAGTAATTGCCCTCGTTCAGAAAACATCGCCCCCTGGCAATGCGATCGCAGTTACGGCCATCGGCCACCAATTCTGGTGGGAGTATCGTTATCCAGATCTGGGGGTGGTAACGGCAAATGAACTGCATCTGCCCGTAAGTGACCCGGCCCATCCGACACCGACATTCATTCGTTTGCTATCCGCCGATACTGACCACAGTTTCTGGGTCCCACGGCTGGGAGGTAAGACAGATCTGATCCCCAATCACCCCAATATGATGTGGATTGACCCGCAGCAGACAGGAGTTTATCTCGGCCAATGTGCGCAGTATTGCGGAACCCAGCACGCCAAGATGCTGCTGCGTGTTTATGTCCAGTCGAAGGATGAGTTTAACCGATGGATTCTGCAGCAACGCCAGCCGGCGTTTGTAAATGATGCTGTTTCACAGGGACAACGGACATTCGAGACGACCGCCTGCATCAACTGCCACACTGTGTCGGGCACAGTGGCCAACGGGCGATTCGGTCCGGACCTCACGCACCTGATGAGCCGAGATACGATCGCGGCCGGCGCAGCCCCTAATACGCCGCAAAATCTCCGGCTCTGGATTCGAAATCCGGACGCCATCAAGCCCGGTTCCTTGATGCCAGCGATGCAGTTGAGCGATCAGCAACTGGACGCGTTGACCGCGTATTTGGAGACCCTTCGATGACCATCTCGTTAAAAACCACGGGGAGATCGCCTGATGTCGACTGACGCACTCGCACTGACACGAACGGAACTAGTATCGCGTCCTATCGTCGCGAGGCTTCACGATTGGGTTACGACCGTGGATCACAAGCGACTGGGCATCCTATACATCATTTATGCCTTGGTGTTTCTTCTGATCGCTGGAGTCGAGGCGATTATTATCCGCATCCAGTTGATCCGTCCGCACAACGATTTTGTTTCGCCCCAAGTCTTCAATCGAATGTTCACTATGCACGGCACCACCATGATTTTCTTCGTGGTGATGCCTGTTCTGTTTGGATTCGCAAACTATCTGATCCCCCTCATGATTGGTGCGCGAGACATGGCCTTTCCGCGCCTGAATGCTTTCAGCTTCTGGATGACCGCTTTCGGCGGACTGCTTCTCTACTTCAGTCTGGTAGGAGCCAACGGTCTGTATGGAGCGGGTAATGCTCCCGATGTCGGGTGGTTTGCCTAC
This sequence comes from Candidatus Sulfotelmatobacter sp., assembly GCA_036269595.1. Taxonomy (GTDB): domain Bacteria; phylum Acidobacteriota; class Terriglobia; order Terriglobales; family Acidobacteriaceae; genus Sulfotelmatobacter. Next base: position 15,405 of record DATBEI010000059.1, on the reverse strand, counting down.
GCGCCACTGACTTCGCAGACCTTTTCGGTTGGCCATAGCACCGATTTCTGGACACTGGCGCTGCTTGTCTCCGGCTTTGGCAGCATCGGTACGGCGATCAACATTGTGGCCACTGTTCTTTGCATGCGCTGCCCAGGAATGACGCTGGCCAAAATGCCGTTGTTCGCCTGGCTCAACCTGGTGATGGCCGGATTGGTGATACTCGCGGTCAGTCCACTAACGGCTGCGCAGATCATGCTCTTGATCGATCGGTATCTTGGCGGGCATTTCTTCGACACTCAGGCGGGAGGTTCCGCCGTCATCTGGATGCATTTCTTCTGGGTTTTCGGACATCCGGAAGTGTATGTCCTGGTGCTCCCAGCCTTCGCCTTCGTCTCCGAGATCATTCCGGTCTTCTCGCGCAAGCCGATTTTCGGTTATTCGGTGATGGTGGGGGCAACGGTTGCAATCGGATTCATCAGTATGAGCGTATGGGCCCACCACATGTTCACAGTCGGCATGGGCGCAAATGTGAATACCTTTTTTGTGATCTCGACCATGGCCATTGCCGTTCCGACCGGCATCAAGATCTTCAACTGGCTGGCGACCATGTGGGGAGGAAAAATCGAGTTTAAGACTCCGATGCTGTTCTGCATCGCATTTCTCTTCCAATTCCTGGCGGCCGGCCTGACTGGCGTCATGTTGAGTGTCGCCCCCTTCACTTGGCACTTGGGAAATTCATATTTCGTGGTCGCGCATTTTCACTATGTGATTGTCGGCGGCATTCTCTTCGCTCTTTTCGGTGCCTTTTATTACTGGTTTCCGAAGATGTCGGGGAAAATGTACAACGAGACGCTCGGTAAGCTGCATTTCTGGGTTTTCATAATCGGCTTCCACCTTACCTTCGACTTCATGCATATCCCAGGATTGTTGGGCATGCCGCGGAGGATCTACACCTATGAGCCGGGCCGTGGTTGGGACACGTGGAACTTCATCGTGACCATCGGAGTTTTCTTCCAGGCCGTCGGGATTTTGGTCTTCTTGGGAAACCTGATCTGGTCGTATTTCCGCGGTAACGCCGCCGGAAGCGATCCGTGGGACGCCTGGACCCTTGAATGGTCCACGAATTCGCCACCTCCCGTCTATAACTTTGCCACGCGCCCGGTCGTTAGGAGTCGCCGCCCGCTGTGGGACCTTAAGCATCCGGCCGATCCGGACTGGAATTACGAATAGCAGGGGAGACTGTGAATGAATGCGACATCAATGACGGTGTCCGGAGCGAGGCTTGAGTGGAACCTTCCCGATCGCGGACGCGTCGCTATGCTGTGTCTGATCGCGGCCGAAGCTGCGATTTTCACAATCTTCGTGGTGGCTTACGTCTTCTATCTCGGCAAAAGCCTGACGGGGCCCATGCCGAAGGATGTTCTCAGTGTCCCTATCGTCTATACGGTCTGTTTGCTTTCCAGCAGTCTCACGATCCACTTCGCTGCCAAGCATCTCCGTCGGGGTAACGTGCTAACTTTCGGGGTCTTATGGCTCGCAACCATTACGCTGGGTGCTGCCTTTTTGTATGGGACCGGCACCGAATGGCACCGGCTGATCTACAAAGAAGGATTCACGATCGGCACGAACCTGTTTGGAACGACCTATTACTCGTTGGTCGGCCTGCACGGATTTCACGTCGTGGTCGGTCTTTTGAGTCTCTCCACAGTGATGGTCTTCACGCTGACGGGAAGGGTCAGGTCGGAACACGCTGAACGGATCGAGGTTTTGTCGCTCTACTGGCACTTCGTCGACGTGGTGTGGGTTGTCGTTTTCACGGTCGTGTACGTGATTGGACGATGAAGAAAGGTACTGGAAGATGCCCTCAGAAACGCTTGAACTACCGAAGACAGAAAGAGCGATGCAGAACACGATCGAACTGCCCGCTCCGACGGCATGGCCGATCATCCTCGCCTTCGGCCTTACATTGGTTTTCGCGGGATTGGTGACCAGCACTTCGGTCAGCATTCTGGGCGCGATCTTCACGCTGTCCGGTTGTGTGGGCTGGTTTCGCGAAGTGTTGCCCCACGAGAAACATGAATCCGTGCCGATCAAGGGGAAAGTCCCAATTGCGGAGACCCGCCACCCGCAAGTTGCTCGCGTCGAATGGAAGACCCGGGAACTGAACCGGGCTCGACTGCCGCTGGAGATCTATCCGATTTCGGCGGGTATCAAAGGTGGTCTGGCAGGAAGCGTAGCCATGGCCATCATGGCTGTGCTCTATGGAATTCTCAGCGGCCACGGGATTTGGTATCCGATCAACCTTTTGTCGGCTGGATTCTTTCCGGCAAGAGCGACCACGGAGCAAATTGCGGCGTTCCATTGGGACGCATTCATCGTTGCAACAATCCTCCATTTGATTTGCTCTTCATTGGTTGGGCTTCTCTATGGCGTGGCACTTCCCATGTTCCCTCGCCACCCGGTTCTATTCGGAGGTTTGATCGCTCCTATCCTGTGGTCAGCTCTGATCCACAGCATGCTTGAGGCCCTCGATCCCACGCTGAAGCAACGGATTGACTGGGTCTGGTTCGTCGTCTCTCAAATTGGATTCGGCATCGTTGCCGGCATCATCGTGTCCAGGCAAGAACGCATACGCACATGGCAATACCTGCCGTTTGCGATGCGTGCTGGCATTGAAGCACCAGGAGCGGATGGTGAAAAGAGCAGCGACCAAGGTGAACGATGAAGCATCGACCCGCTCTCGTTAGTGTCGCGATCGTTCCGCTCATCATGTTGCTTACCACCGCCGCCTGTAGCAGGCTGCCCGGCGTCTATCGGACTGAGCCAGCGGTCATGCCTCCGAGTGAGATCGTCGATTTCAAACAGATTTATGGACAGAACTGTGCAGGATGCCACGGCGTAGAGGGCAAGGGCGGTGCCGCCCTTGCTCTCGCGAATCCGGTTTTCCTCGCAATTGCAGACGATACCGTAATTCGTCACATTTGCTCAGACGGCGTCCCAGGGACGCCGATGCCCGCCTTTGCACAGAGTGCAGGGGGCATGCTGACCGACAAACAGATCGACTCGATTGTGCACGGAATTCGATCATGGCAGAAACCTGATGCTCTCCTCGACGCAACTCCACCGACCTTTACAGCACGGGCTCCCGGAGATCCGAAACGCGGAAGGGACGCGTATGGATTTTATTGCTCCTCCTGTCACGGAGCCGCTGGCCGTGGAGGGAACAAGGCCAGCTCGATTGTGGATGGTTCATACCTCGCATTAGTAAGCGATCAACTACTTCGAACAGTCGTCATTGCAGGCCGACCGGAGTTAGGCGCACCCGACTGGCGCGGCGATGTCGAAGGCAGAGCCATGTCGGCCCAAGACATTTCCGACGTCGTAGCCTGGCTTTCCAGCCAACGACCTCAGTTCCCGGGCCAACCCTATTCAACGGAATTGGTGAAGTCGGCTCAAGGAGAACCTCGATGAGCGCGGAGAACGGAATCTCGAGACGCACAGCTCTTATGAAACTGGGAGTATTTCTTAACGGCGTTATCGGTGTTTTCTTGGCGGTGCCGATCGTGCGTTACCTCCTGTCGCCTGTGACGCGGGAAAGGAAGGTCGGTTATGACTCGTGGCTCTCGCTGGGGGGACTAGAACAATTTCCCACTGGGCAGACTCGACTTGCTACGTATCGAAATCCGTTGGTCAATGATTGGGATGGTGAGACGGGTAGCATCGCGTGCTGGGTTCGTAGGGTGGATAATCAGACTTTCCAGGTCTTTGCCATTAACTGCGCGCATTTGGGATGCCCGGTTCGATGGTTTCCACAATCAAATCTCTTCATGTGTCCCTGTCACGGCGGAGCTTATTACCAAGACGGATCGCGTGCCTCTGGACCTCCCGAACGCGGTTTGTTCCAGTACCGCTACAAAATTGAGAATGGGAAACTTCTGATCAAAGCTGGCGAAATGCCGACTCCCGGTCAGCCCGTAGCAAATAGGGCGGGAGGCAAACCGACATGCGCCTGATCCAAAAAGTAGGTGAATGGTTCGATCTGCGTCTCCAGCTTGGAACGCCGATTCGCGAAACGGCCAAGCACCCGGTTCCCCGCGACACTGCAAGCTGGTTCTATGTTTTCGGCAGCGCTGCGCTCACATGTTTCATACTCCAACTCGTGACTGGCATTTTGCTTGCGCTGATCTATGTCCCATCCGCGGGAGAGGCGTGGAACAGCCTTCAGACTCTCAACCATGGAGTCGCTTTGGGCTGGTTCATACGAGCGCTGCATGGATGGGGCTCGAATTTCATGGTCGCGATTGTGCTGATCCATATGGTGCAGGTATTCCTGTTCGGAGCTTATAAATTTCCAAGAGAACTCACTTGGATCGTGGGTGTCCTTCTCCTATTAGTGACCCTTGGAATGGCGTTTACCGGTCAGGTATTGCGATTCGATCAGGATGCTTACTGGGGATTAGGCATCGGCGCATCCATCGCAAGCCGCGTCCCGGTGATTGGACCTTGGGCTGTGAACTTGATGCTCGGCGGCCCGATCATTGCTGGCGCAACGCTTTCGCGGTTCTTCGCCCTGCATGTCTTCGTCATCCCGGGACTGCTGATTACTTTTGTCGGTGTGCATCTGCTCATGGTTCTTAAGTTGGGAATCAACGAGTGGCCCATGCCAGGACGTGTCGTTCGCCGCGCCACGTATATGCAGGAATATCACCAACTCACCCACGACGAGGGCATCCCGTTCGTGCCTGAGGCAGTATGGAAAGACATATTCTTCTCCTGCTTCATACTTCTTGCAATTGCGGTTTGCGCAATTCACTTTGGTCCCTTTGGTCCAGGCGGCCAACCGGACCCGACGATCATTCAAACCGCACCACGTCCCGACTTCTTCTTTCTGTGGTTGTATGCTCTGCTTTCGTTCCTGCCCCCTGCTGCCGAGACGCCGATTCTACTGATTGGTCCGGCTATCGGAATCCTTGTCCTTCTGGCGCTTCCGTTTGTCGCTGGCGAAGGTGAGAAGAGCTGGAAGCGCAGGCCAATTGCGGTCCTCATAATTTTTCTAGTCGCAGTGGCACTCGGCACTCTGACTCACTTAGCTGAGCACACGCCCTGGAGTCCCGTCATGAACGCATGGAGCAGCGAGCCGATCCCGCCACAATACGTGCATGGACGCACGGCCTTGGAACGGGAGGGTGCGCTGGTTTTTCAAGCCAAGCAGTGTCATAACTGTCATTCACTGAATGACAAAGGGGGACAGCGCGGACCGGCGCTGGACGCCGTTGCTCTCCGACTTACCCAAGATCAACTGATTCGCCAGGTGATCCAGGGCGGAGGAAATATGCCTGCCTATGGAAAAAACCTCAGCCCAGCGGAAACAACCGCGCTTGTGGCGTTTCTGGAAACTCTGCACCCGGCGAACCAGAAGCCCGCGCGCAATGTTTCTCAAGCCGTGACGCTCGGCGAAAGCGAGGTCTCGCCACGGTAAACATGGCTATGTCCGAGTTCCATACCCGGATTCTGTGGTGGCTATTTCTGCTCGCGACCACATCGACGCTGGTGGCTGTAGCGTGGATTTATCTGCGCGGTTGGCACGCTCTTCAAAGTGCCTTCCCAAACCTGATCGCCGGCTGGCGGCTCGCGGCGTTTTTGAGTGGCCTCATCTTAGTGTGGCTCGCTGTCGGCTCCCCACTCGCCACACTCGATCATCAACTACTGACGATTCATATGCTGAAGCACCTTCTGTTGATGACAGTCGCCGCTCCCCTGATTCTAGTGGGGGCACCAATCTTTACCATGGTGTGCGGCCTTCCGAGATTCTTCATGCAGACGTATCTTCCACTCGGCAGTTTGCTGGGACGATGGCTCGAACGCCGCGTTCGACATCCTATGTTGTGTTGGCTGGCGGGCACGGTAGCCGTGGTCGGATGGCATGTTCCCGGTGCGTTTCAGTTGGGCATGCGTTCTTCCGGAATGCACATTCTGGAGGACCTGTCGTTTCTGGTGGCAGGCCTTTTGTTCTGGTGGCCTATCGTGCAGTCTCCCCCGCGTGCGGCGAGGTCGCCTCGATGGTCGATGCCTCTGTACCTCTTTCTTGCCACCCTGCCTTGTGACGTTCTTTCCGCATTCCTGGTGTTTTGTAACCGCCTTGTTTACCCCTTCTACCTGTCCAAACCTCAGCAGTTCAAGGTACTTCCCTTGGCAGACCAGGAATGCGCGGGCGCCTTGATGTGGGTATGGGTGACGTTCGCATACCTGATTCCAGCGGTGGCGATCACGATGCAACTGCTCTCGCCCGCGGATTTGCAGTGGGCGAACCGTTCGATGCGACTTACGTCCTCCGAACCAGCAGGGCGTTCGGCGAAGGATGCCGAGGCGGAGGGGGATGATGGTGGCAACTACTTGAAATTCGGCTTTGGCGGCGCGCACACTGACTCGAACCAGCGACTGATATAAACCTGAGCGTGCCTTTCACCGCAATAGTGACGAGCGCCTGCCGCATTGGCGGTTTCAGAACTCCAGCGGTAGACGGTAAGGTCTGTATCTCCAGACCGGATGACGAACCAGTGGACTGGATTCGTCGTCACCAGCCCACAGACTTCACATCTGACCTCGTGCATGGTCGTCATTCATTCCCGCTTTTCCCGCAGTCGGCGGCAGCATTACTCCGCAACCGTGGGTTGCCCAAAGCGTGGTGTGAGAATGGATAGCTCGCCAACCTGTTCCCTTTTCACCGTGCCACGTATGTGGGCAGCATGATCGATCATCCAGAGTTCCGGAATGATTTCGCCGACCAGTTGTCCGTGGCAAAAAATACGCACTACCGAGCTTTCAGAAACCACAATTCCCACAGCTTTGGTGACTGCACTCATGTTAGCGGCGGCAATGTGACGACTGCCGAGTCCGAGCGGAACTTCCACTTCCGCTGCGACGCCGTCGAAATAGCGACACGCGGAAAGGACAATTCCAGCACGACTGACCACAAACCCACCATCCAGCTGCGCCAATTCCTTGATGGTTCCTCGAAGATTGAGATCGGTGATATGGCGCGCCGACTCCGGGTGGCCCAACAATGGGTCCAAAATCAACGATCTTGATCTCGCGAGTACGGCATTCTCATCCCCCAGCATAAATATTGTGCCAACCCGTTTTCCCTCGCGTCCCTCGCGAGCAATTGCGACTGCAAGCTCAATTAGAGACTCAAGAACGTCGGGGTCATATTCCGTGATTTGGCAGAGAATACTTTCAAACATCTATCAACTTCCTCGCTGGGTCGTCACTGCCATCCGTACACCTGAGATGTATTCAATGTTGGATGAAAAGCCCTCTAGGAAGATTCAGAGAGCCCGTGCACGTCACGCAGCGAAATATTTTTTTCTCACCCAACCATCCGGGACAGGAAGATTCGGCTTAAGCTACTTTGGAGCTTTCGTCTTTGGACCTTTCATCGGATTTCTCCAGGTGCCCGCCAAACTCATACCGCATGGCGGACAAGAGCTTGTTGGCAAATTCTGCCTCGCCCCGGGAACCGAATCGCTCATAAAGTGCAGTGGTGAGAACTGGCGCTGGAACCGCTTCGTCGATCGCCGCTTTAATTGTCCAGCGTCCTTCACCAGAATCGGAGACGCGGCCGGCAAACTTGGTAAGATTCGGATCCTGCAGCAGGGCCGCGGCTGTCAGATCCAGGAGCCACGATGCGATCACGCTTCCCCGGCGCCATACCTCCGCGATATCTCGCAGATTCATGTCGTACTGATAGTGCTCTGGGTCCCGCAATGGCGTAGTTTCCGCATCAGCTGCATTGTTTGCTCCCCTGCCGACGTTCGCGCCGCGCAGAACAGAGAGGCCCTCCGCATATGCCGCCATAATCCCGTATTCGATTCCGTTGTGAACCATCTTTACGAAATGACCGGCGCCATTCGGGCCACAGTGTAAATAGCCGTGTTCGGCGGTACCTTCAATCTTCTCGCGACCAGCGGTTCGCGGAGCAGCGCCCGTTCCCGGAGCCAGAGACGAAAAAATTGGATCGAGCCGCTGGATGACGTCGGTCTCGCCTCCGATCATCATGCAGTAACCTCGCTCCAGACCCCAAACTCCTCCGCTGGTTCCCACGTCCACATAATGGACCTTTTTCGGGGAGAGCTCCTTTGCGCGCCGGAGATCGTCTACGTAGTAAGAGTTGCCGCCGTCAATGAGAATGTCGCCGGACTCCAGGTGAGGAGCAAGATTGGCGATGGTGTCGTCGACAACAGCCGCCGGTACCATCAGCCAAATCGCTCGTGGTCTCTCCAGCTTCTTCGCAACGTCCGCAACTGAGGCGGCGCCAATCGCCTTTTCCTTGACAAGCTCGTTCACCGCTTGCGGTGACCGGTTGAACACCACGCAACTGTGACCTTTGCGGATCAGTCGCCGTACCATGTTAGCCCCCATCCTGCCAAGACCGATCATGCCGATTTGCATAGTTTGCCCTCCTCAGGCACAAGGCCTGCGGTAGTTTCTAGGATGACACTGCCCGGATCGTATCAGCGGACCTTAACTCACGGCTTTGTTAGGCGTGCTTTTTGAAGATTCCGCTTGATCTCGGCCGTAACTGTTTAAGAGTTCTCCCATTGCAATACGGAAAACCAAGCCGATATCCGGATAGTTTTCACCCAAGGTGTCACTTGGAACCTGAACTGGTCGCGAGCTTACCGCAGCATTCCGGTCGCTCCGGCAAACTCGATCGATCCCATCCACCGCCCAGGGCTTGAATGAGCAACACCGTGTTCGCCATACGCCGTCCTAGGATATTAACCGCCGTGACTTCATCAGTCAGGGCGGCACTTTGAGCGGTGATCACCTCGAGATAACTTGTGACTCCGCCCTTGTAACGGGTCACTGAAAGATCAAGCGAGCGCTGCGCGGCACCAACTGCTTCGTTCTGAACCTTGGCCTCGTTCTCCAGAATTCTCACAGCCGCCAGATTGTCCTCGACCTGCTGGAATCCAGTCAAGACGTTCTCTCGATACACGCCGACTTGATAGTCATACGCGGCGCGCGCCTGATCGTTGAGGGCATGGCGTCTGCCCACATCGAAAACGGTTCCAACCGCCGACAGCCCAACTGACCATAGGCCGCTGGGCCCATTCAACAGGGTGGTGATAGCGGAGCTTTCAAATCCTCCCGTAGCGCCTAAGCTGATCACTGGATAGTAGGCCGACTTCGCTACTCCGATCTGCGCGTTGGCAGATGCCACCAGCCTCTCGGCGGCTGCAATATCGGGGCGTCGTTCTAGCAGTTCCGACGGCACACTGAGAGGGACGTGGGGAGGCGGTGCTGTGAGAGGCAGCGGAGGAAGGCTGAATTCCGCGGGAGGTTTTCCGATAAGGATCGCAACCGCATGTTCGTACTGCGCCCGCAGAACACCTACATCGATGGCTTGAGCGCGGGTCGTCTCCAGTTGCGTCTTGGCCTGTTCCACTTCCACTTCCGAAGCAATCCCCCCGGCGAAACGGTTCTCGTTCAACTCCAGGGCCTGCTGGTATTGCTGGACCGTCGAGTTGAGAAGCTGTTCCTCAGCATCCAGACTGCGCGCCTGAAAGTAATCAACGGCCAGATCGGCATGCATGCTCAGATTGACTGTGGCCAGGTCTGCCGCACTAGCTTGCGCTTGCTCCCGATAGGACTCTACGTTCTTTCGAACTCGTCCCCAGACGTCAGCCTGGTAGGACACGCTGAAAGGCAGCACGAAATCGTTGTAGGTTATGCCATCGAAGATCGAAGTCGCGGGCGGCCGGCGGCTCGAAATTCGCTCGCGAGTTGCCGACGGCCCATACGTCACTGTTGGGTAATAGTCGGCACGATAGTATCGTAGAGTGGCTCGAGCCTGACGGAACTGCGCCTCTGCGGCCTTGAGGTTCTGATTCGATACGTTGACTTCGTCTTCGAGCACATTAAGCTGCGGATCCTGGAACATCGTCCACCACGAGCCGCCAAGATTCTGATCGTTCGGTTGGGCGGGCTTCCAGTCCCCCGCTTCTTTATAAGCAGGAGGAGCCTGTACAACGGGCGCGTGATACTTCGGGCCAACCACGCATCCAGTCAACTGGAGTGCTGCTACCGCCATCAGAGCCCGCCAGGCCATTTTCCGTGAAGTTCCGACAATCAGTTTTCGAGGTAGCTTCACTTGATATCTCCCGGCAATGTTGCCTGCACAATTTGGACCTGCTGTCCGGCGACGATTGAGTCAGGCGGGTTGATGATGACTTGATCGTCCGCCTTTAGGCCGGCGACAATCTCAATCTCGTTGCCAAAATCGTGTCCGGGAGTAACGGTAGTCAGTACGACCTTGCCTCCCTTCACAACGCCGACGCGTAATCCTTCGGTGCGGAACAACAGAGTATTGACCGGAATCAAGAAAGTGGAGGCTAGCGTCGGAATCGCCAAGTGGACCTCTGCATAGGAACCCGTGAGCAGCGTGCCGGTAGGATTTTCCACATCGATTTCGATCAGCAGAGTGCGGGTAGTCATATTGATGGCATCGGCTGTGCGCACCACTTTTCCCTGAAACTTGCGGTCCGGAAATTCGGCAAGACCGAGATCCGCCGTCATGCCGGCTTTGATTCCACGCGAGTATTCCTCCGGGACGTCCACGTAGACACGCAGCGTTCCCGGTTGAGCGATGTGAAAGAGATCGGTTTTCACGTTGCTGCTGCTGCCGGAATTAATGAGATCTCCGATGTCCGTGTTACGTGCCGTGATCACCCCATCGAATGGCGCATAGACCTTCTCGAAGGACACGAGTGCCGAATACTGTTCCACGGCCGCTTTGTCTGCTTCGACAATCGCCCTATTCGCGTTGTAGGTTCCGACCGCGTTGTCCACGTCCTGTTGTGATACAGCATTGCTCTTCAGCAGGCCTTGGTAGCGGGTCTTGGTGACAGAGGCGAGTTCCAGGTTTGCCTGCGCGGTTAACAGGTTGCTGCGGGCTTGCTGAAGCTGCTGATCGACTTCCGGTGTTTCGATCACAGCTAGCAGTTGCCCTTTTTTAACGCGCGCACCAATGTCGAAATACCATTTCTTGAGATAGCCGTTCGTGCGAGCATAGATAGGTGAACTGATGTACGGCTGCACGTTTCCCGGAAGGATGATTTCATCAGCGGGCGCAGTTCGTTTCGGCGACACTACAGACACGGCTGGAACTGCGGCCTGCACCGTTTCTGCACGGAGAGTTGCGCCGGCTTTTACCCGGGACCAAATTCCCAAACCCAACAGGGCGGCAACCGCCATTACGGCAATCGCAAGGACAATCCACGCCTTGCGGGATCGCTTCCCAGCTCCCGCATCGTTCAGCGGGGGTATTGGTTCGCCAATTTGTCGTCGGTCTTCAGTTTGAGGCAACATAAAATAGCTCCCCATATTCCTCACCTAGTGTCCTAGTTTCTGGCCTGAACGCCGGCGTGAACCTTGCAGAACGCTGAAAAATGCCGGAACAAAGAACAGCGTTGAAACCGTCGCGAAAATCAATCCGCCTATGACTGCCCGGCCAAGGGGAGCGTTCTGCTCACCACCATCCCCGAGTCCAAGAGCCATCGGCACCATACCGATGATCATCGCCAGGGCAGTCATCAGCACGGGGCGAAAACGCGTGAAGCCTGCCTCTAGTGCGGCTCCGATGGAGTCCACTCCTTCCGTCATTTTCTCCGTGGCAAAGCTCACCACGAGGATGCTGTTCGACGTGGCGACACCCATGCACATGATGGCTCCCATGAGTGCGGGCACGCTCAGGGTCGTGTGGGTTATGAACAAGAACCACGCAATCCCGGCGAGCGCCGCGGGCAGCGCGGAAATCATGATGAAAGGATCCAGCCAGGATTGGAAATTGACCACGATCAGCAGGTATACGAGCACGATCGAGAAAACGAGCCCACTCAAGAGGCCGATGTAGGACGCTCGCATGGTCTGAACCTGCCCGCGGATAACCACACGGGAGCCGCGCGGCAATTGCTGGCGCGTGGCGTCAATGATCTTGTTGATATCGCCGGCCACCCCACCCAGGTCGCGTCCCGCGGCAGCGCCAAAAATGTCGATCACGGGCGCCACGTTGTAGTGGGAAACAACTGCCATTCCCGCTCCGCGCTGCACCGATACCAGACTCGCTGTGAGCGAGGGGGCAGCGGACGCGTTAGACCCCGTGACGGGGATATTCACGAGGTCCTGTAATGTATCGGCGCGGTACTGCGGAGTCTGAGTTGCGATTTGATAGCTGACACGATTCTTTGGGTCCACCCAAAACGTCGGTGACGTTTGGAAGCTGCCGCTCAGTGACACCAGGAGGTTCTGTGCGATATCGTGGGCAGTAAATCCAAGTTCTTCTGCCTTAGTGCGTTCGACCCTCATATTCAAATAGGGCTCATCGAAGGGTTGCTGGATTCGCAGATCTGCGGTTCCTGGGACGTACCTCAGCTTAGCGAGTAGTGCGCTCGCGTATTGCCTGTTCCCCTCCAGATCATTTCCCACAACCTGAATATCGAGTGGAGCAGGCAAGCCAAAATTGAGAATCTGCCCGACCATGTCAGCGGGCAAGAAAGCGAATGAAACGCCAGGAAACTGTTTTGGCAGTGTCAGACGAAGCCGATGAATGTAATCGTCCGTGGGTTGGTGTTTGGCCGACAGCGTTACCAGAATATCCGCATCCGATGTGCCCACCGGGGCCGAATTGCTGTAAGAAAGATTGATGCCGCTATAGGGCAGACCGATGTTATCAATGACATTGTGAACCTCATTGGCCGGAATTTGTTTTCGGATCGACTGTTCGACTAGATCACAAAGATTGGCGGTCTCCTCAATACGCATACCAGTCGGAGCGCGCATATGAAGCTTGAAAGTACCGCTGTCAACGTTGGGGAAGAAGTCTCGGCCCAGCCAAGGAATCAAAACTGCCAAGGACCCTAGACAAACGGCGAAGAACGCAATGAGGAATACACTCCGGTGATGGAGACAAATTTCGAGCAGGCCGCGATAGCTGTGACGGAACTTTTCAAAGGCCTCCTCAAAACGCCGTTGCAACCGTACGAACGGATTGCGGCTGGCAGCCCGTTCCTCCTCCGTTTTATCTGCCCGGAGTAAGTACTTGGCCATGGTCGGAACGATGGTCCTCGACAGGAAATACGACGCTAACATAGCAAAGACAACCGCCTCAGCCAGCGGTACAAACAGGAAACGAGCTACGCCGGACAGTAAGAACATGGGAGCAAACACAATGCAGATCGAGAGCGTAGAGACGAACGCCGGCGTGGCAATCTGAGACGCGCTGTCCAGGACGACTTCGTCCATGTCCTTCTCGGGCTCGGCCGCGCGATTGCGATTGATGTTCTCGACTTCAACGGTGGCATCGTCGACCAGGATGCCGACTGCCAGCGCCAACCCACCGAGAGTCATAATGTTGATGGTTTGTCCGATCGCACTAAGCACAATGATCGAGGTCAGGATGGCCAGGGGGATTGAGGTCGCGATGATCAGAGTACTTCGCCAACTACCCAGAAAAGTAAGAATCATGAAGGCGGTTAGGCAGGCGGCAATCAGCGTTTCCCTGACCACTCCACTGATCGCGCCCCGGACAAAAATTGATTGGTCGGCCAGCGGCGTTATATTCAACTGGGGCGGGACCGTGGCTTTAATTTGAGGTAAAAGGCCCTTGATGCCTGCGATCACGTTCAGGGTGGACGCATTCCCCGCTTTCTGGATCGTTAGCAATACTGAACGCTGGCCGTTCACGCGTACGATGTTGGTCTGCGGGGGAAAACCGTCGCGTACCCAGGCGACATCCTTCATGTAGATGGTAGTGCCGCCAATCGTCTTTATGGGAATGCGGTTCAGGTCCGCGATTGTTTGCGGCGCTGCGTTAGGAATAGATACGTCGTATTCCCTGGAGCCGATCTTAGACGTTCCTGTAGGCAGAATGAGGTTTTGCAGGCTGATCGCATTGACCACATCCAGTGCGGACAGACCCTTTGACTGTAGGGCTGTTGTGTTGAGATCAACTTGCACCTGACGTTGTTTACCGCCATAGGGATACGGCACTGACGCCCCAGGTACCGTGATGAGCTGGGTGCGAATGAAATTCAGCCCATAGTCGTTGAGTTGTTGCTCCGAAAGAGATTGTCCGGAAAGGGCCAATTGGAGGACCGGCACGCTTGATGCGCTGTAGGCAAGAATGAGGGGCGGGGTTGTGCCCGCTGGTAACTGCTTAAGTTGGGTCTGAGAGATAGCCGCAATCTGGGCGATACCTTGCTGAATGTTCGCAGTCGGCTGAAGAAATACCTTAACCACCGCAATCCCGTATAGAGACTGCGATTCGACGTGCTCGATGTTATCTACAGTGGTGGTAAGGGCCCGCTCAGTGACACTAACAATGCGGTCGCTCATGTCCTCCGGAATGAGACCGTTATAGTTCCAGATGATGCTGACGACGGGAATATCAATATTCGGAAAAATGTCGGTTGGCGTACGAACAATCGCCAGGCCACCCATGATCAGGATGAGGATTGACATGACCACGAATGTGTAAGGCCGCCGTAATGCGAGTCGAACAATCCACATAGGTTTGTTTTTCCGCCGTTTCTCTAATTAGATCGTCGTTCGCGATCTCGTTGCCCTTTAGACCGCGATTTCTGACCAACCTTGTCGATACTCGCCGGGACGCGGTATCCGTGCCGCACCCTCAAGTTGTGCTGGGTCTCTGGATGCGACCGCAATCGGTTTCAATGTTCTGGAAGAAGCGTCCGGCGCAACTGCCGATTCAATTTCGCCCGTGCCCGCGAAAGCTGTGCCTTGACAGTTCCTTCTGCCAGGCCCAGAGTGTGCGCGGCTTCTCTCACAGAACACCCGTCCAGGTCTCGCAACTTGAAGGTCCGGCGCAACGAGGGTGAGAGCCGCGAGACAGACTGCATAAGACGTCTCCTAAGTTCCGAGTTTTGACACTGCTCTTCGGGACTTAGTCCAGAATCCGCCAAGCGGTCGGACAAACAATATTTCTCATCCTCCCCACATGGTACGTCTAGCGACAGATGAGGCTGACGTGGCCGTCTGCGCAATTGCATTCGCGCGGAATTAGTGACAATAGCGGTTAGCCACGTAGACATTTGAGCCTGGCCTTTGAATTGGCCTAAGTGTTTGTAGGCAGCCAGTAGCGCATCCTGAACCGCATCCTCGGCGTCGGCTGCGTTGCCCAGGTGTCGATAAGCGCTTCTGTAGAACCGCGGCAGGAAACGCGTCAGGACGTCCTGCATTTCGCTGAGCCCATTTTCGCGAATACTGAAATCCATTTGGGGTTCACACCCGGCAGTCTCTGTGGCTTGCATTTCCTCTTTCCTCCAGGTACGACAGCAGAAAAGCACGCTGCCTTCCAATCGGTCACGTGGGGAGTTATCTGCTTGTTTTCAGAGAGATAAA
>DATBEI010000058.1:0-23860 GCA_036269595.1 Candidatus Sulfotelmatobacter sp. | reverse complement strand
CACGCCGGCCTCTGCCCTTCGGCGCGACAGCAGAGAGCTGGATCCGTGCGGGAACAACGCAGGCATTCAGATGGAGCAGGACCCGATACGGAACGCAGAGCGTCCGGTCTTTCGTGTGGTGTATTCCCGTCCGTGCTGGGTCTATCGCAAGGCCGATCTGGACCGATTCACAAAGTTCACAGTGGGTGTTGGCAGCATTCCATACATCTTTCAATCGCAGGGGAAGCCGCTTCCGTCACGCAGTGACACCGCCAGCACCCACGCGCAGATCGCAGTTCATATGGACAGCTGTACCGGCGAGTTGCTCGCCAAAGTGCCATTGCAGCAGGCTTACCGCAAAGACGGAGTCATCACCCTTCCCCCGGTGTCGTTTCCTCGTCAGACCGGTCAACACGATATGTGCTTTGGCGTGGAAGGCGCCGATGCTGCGACGGTCTGGGTCCTTAATTACATTCAGCCGATCGGCGATGACGAACGCTGACAAAGAGCGCGTTTCTGAGGACTTATCATGGTTCGTGTGGCTGAATAATCAGCCACACGGAGGACTCGATGACAGACGCGGAGACGCTCATAACTGAGGCCTATTCTGCTTTCAACCAGCGGAACATCGATGCTGCATTGGCGCTGATGAGTGAGAGCGTCAGTTGGCCTAAGGCATCGGAAGGCGGCCGTGTAGTCGGGAAAGAAGAAATCCGTGCCTACTGGAGCCGCCAGTGGAAAGAGTTTGATCCCCAGGTCGAACCGATTGAGGTGATCGACCACGGAGCAGGAAAGATTGATGTGAGAGTCCATCAACTCGTAAAGAGCCTTGGTGGCGATGTGCTTTCAGACAGCGAGGTCCGGCATTCGTATACCACCGCAAACGGTCTAATTGAACGGATGGACCTCGGAGAGAAGGAAACAGACTCCGAGCAAAACCCGTCCGCAGCATTTACCCAACATTAAGCGTAGACGGAAGCTGGTCTGAGTCGCGTATACCCCTTGTGGATCGTGAGCGGATCGGTCTCGTGAAGTCGGTTTGTGTTTGCAGCCGTCACTCTGCGGATTATGTGTTTCAGAACCCACACCTTATGGAACGGCCGGATCGGTGAGATGCGGCCCATTGATTTTGTTGGGTTTAGCAGCGCGTTTTTCGAGGCCTTTTGAAACGACCATTAATCTTCTCGTGAACGTTGTTGAGGATGCCCTGCGGATGCTTCCGTTGGTGGGCGGTGTCGGGCGGGAATTGAAGCCGATCGCGGAGTTGGCGAACCAGATCCTCAGCGCCTTTTCTGCGGCCGGTCTGCTACCTGAAGCCGAGGCCCGTGATGAACCAGAGAGCGCCGGCAATCAATAGATATAGAAGGATGTACCTGTTTCCTTCGTTCATGCTACGGTTTCTTGAGTGTTGCGGCCAGCTTTGTCCGCATCAGCTCGCACTCTGCATGAGAGGACCCATTCGGGCGAGGACCAGATTCTGAGGCGATTGAAGGCTCCGGATATGCGTCGGAATATGCATTCCCACAGATCATCAGTGACATTCGAACGCTCGCCGCAGCGGCGATGCTGGTCGCCCTGCTATTTGGAACTCCGGATGATATCAAAGCGCTGGATGCTCTTATGCGTGCCAACTACTCTTGGCTCGCTTCTTCTTGGCTCGCTCCATAGCCCTGATTTCCAGGGGACGCGATGAAAGACTTCTTTGGTACAGGAGCGAATCTCTCGTTCAATCGAATCAAAGCAGACCGACGCCGCCGCGCGATTGGAACGTAACCGCCGTTCCGAGGTGTTCTAAGTTGTTGATTTAGTGGTGGCCAGGGACGGGATCGAACCGCCGACGCCGGCCTTTTCAGGGCCAACTAGCAAGCTAACTAAGTGGTCTGGAATCAGCGGATATCATTGAGACGATTAGTGTTGTGGCCTCCTTGCTTTAAGATGGGTTAGGACCATTTGGGATGGTTTCGACCGTACGATGGTCGTGTATGTGACGTACAAACCGCCAACGTTCCGATTAACCTACGCGAAGACCTCCTCGTGACGCCTAATAGTGGGCGGCAAAATGCAATCGGCACCGACGGTTACCGCGATAGTTTCGGCAACGCCAGCATATTCTGAGCGTGCACGAGAGAACAGGGGTGATGAGCGGACCAGCGGCACTAGTTGTTTAGTCCCGGCATTTGATGGATTGGGTTGAGGGTAAATCTATCCGGGGTTTGCGTCCAGAGTTTGCAGAGGTATTCGTAGGGTGTGAGCCCTTTGAGTGTCTTGAGTCTTCGGGCGAAGTTGTGGGCTCCGAGGAAGTTTTTGAAGTGCGCTTTGAGTTGGCTGTGGGTGTCGTAGAAGTATCGCTTCACCGTAGCGTATTTGATGGTTCTGTTCATGCGCTCGACCTGGCCGTTGGTCCATGGATGATTGGGTTTGGTAAGCGGGTGTTCGATTCCATGAAGGAGGCAGAGCCTGTCGAAGGGGTGTCCACGGAAGCGTGCGGTTGGGCCCTGACGGTTCTTCGGCAGGGCGGCGAACTGGATGCCGTTGTCGGTGAGCACGGTGTGGATGCGGTACGGAACAGCTTCGACGAGCGCTTCGATGGCCCAATTCGGCCGCAATGGTCACAGCCGAGATATCTGCGATACCGCGCAGTGCCTGTAGATCGTTCATGACTTGTTGTAACGCGGGCGAGGCCAACTTCACTGCCTCCGTGATGGCTTGCTCCAGACGTGCCACCCGCTCACGCATGTGCTCCACCTCGTGCAGATAATCCTGCCGTGTGGTTTCCTGAGAGATCTGCGTGAAGCGTAGCTGCGCGACCCAGATGAGGTAAGGACGCGTCCATGGTCTCACCCCAGTCGGCGGACGCTGGCCTGAGCGCAACAGAAACTTGCTCAACCGATGTCGTGCCCGCATCTGATCTTGGCTGCTTCGCGAGCACGCACCAGATCGCGTAACGCCTCGGATCCTTCATCGGGAACCCATACCGCCGTTAGATCCCCGGATCGATAGCAACGCGCCAGCTTCTCCGCATCGCGCCGATCCGTCTTGACCCGATCACCCGCCTTGACCGGTACCAGCGTTGGCGCTACCACCTCGCACTGGACGCCCAGTTCCGCCAACTGCCAGTACAGGACGTACCCCGTTGGCCCAGCCTCATAACAGGCTCGCAACTTCTCTGCCGGGCCTAGCTTCTTAATCAGCTTACGTATCGAATCGGCGCGGTTCGGAATCGTTCCCAGGCTTCGCACCTCGCCATCCGGCTCGGCGACCCGCCACGGCAATCGTTTCGGCATGGACATCCAAACCCAAAAATCGTACCTTCTCCTTCATGACCGGCTCCCTTCCGCTTGTGGCTCTGAACTGCGTGTCCTGATAAACACACAGCCTAACCCACGATCAGCGTATCGGTGCCGGTCACTCCATACTGACTGTTGTCAGCACTGAGGCTCAACTTCCAGATTGCCTGTAATCCGAAAGTTCTCGAAGGGATGTTCTACCTATAACGGTGCTTCCGCCGTGCCGAGTTTCGGTACTACTAGTACTGCGCAAGTAGCGGAAATATGTTGCGCAACGACATGGCCACGGGTTCCTATTTTTCTCGTTGACCTCGCAGTTCACGTTTTGCGGTGGAGATTTGGTTCCTCTCGTCTCGACAACACCGTGCGCGGGCTCTGCGGATGGGAAGCAAAACGATGAGACCTTCGACTGGGTTGGCGACGATGTAAGTGTATGTGTCCGACCTGGACAAACTCTTCTGTGCTCAGACTCTGTCGGCCAAGGGAGCGGGCTTGCAAAATCGAATTCAACTGTAATGGCTGGTTGTTGATTCACGAACGATGAGTCTGCATGGCATACACAATTTTCTGGACTTTCCTTCGTATCTTTTCTCAACGCGATCGAGTAGAAACTTCGCTGCGGCGGAGCCCTGCTGCGCGATTGGCTGCTCAACCGTCGTGAGTGCAATTGGTGTGAAAGCTGCCAGTGGAATGTTGTCGAAGCCGGCGATGGCAATCTCCTCTGGCACACGGAGTCCCAGTTTCTGGGCCGCCCGGAGCGCTCCTATGGCCGCGAAATCGTTCCTGGCAAAAACCGCTGTCGGAGGACGCCGCAAATTTGCGAGGCGCATCATTCCGTCAAAACCATCCTCCTGGGATGCGAATGCTGGGGCTTCGGGGGGGCCAACGGTATAGGAAGGTGTGATTGGAATCCGCGCCTCTTCGAGGGCGGCGGCGTACCCCTGATATCGACGTAGGGTCAGCCGGTCGGCGTACGAAATTCCAATAAATCCGATTCGCGAATGTCCAAGAGAGATCAGGTGGCTGACTACATCAAAGGCGCCTTGCCAATGGTCGGCGGTAACAGAGTCCATCCCCGCGATTTTGATGGGACGGCCGATTGTCACGGTTGGTATACCTTGACGCACCAGGTTTCTCAGAACTTCGTCTCCCATCTTGGTCCCTCGCGTTGCGATGATCAATCCGTCTACGCGATGATCTACAAAGGCTCGAAGGCTGGCGGTCTCCTGTTCAACGCTACGGCTGGAGAGAGCAATGAACGTGCTGTATCCGGCTTCGTCAAAAACCTGCTTCGCACCATTCACAAGCTCCGCCGAGAATGGGTTTGCGATGTCAGGCAGAAGAATACCGATCGCGCTAAGCCGCTGACTCCTGAGCTGTCGCGCCACCATGTTTGGCCTATATTCGAGTTCCGCGGCAGCTTTCAGGACGCGCTGGCGGACACTTTGGCTTACATAGCCGGATTGGTTCAGAGCACGGGAAGCGGTCATTGCGACGACTCCCGCAAGGCGTGCGACGTCCGCCAGTGTCGCATGGCGGGTCACTTTGGCAGACCCATTGTTGTTCACTTTAGGCGCCTGTTGGCCAACGGTCATTTTTCTTTCCTGTGATGCAGCTATCTCAGATTAGTCGAACTATCCGGGGCCATCGAAGCGCAACTGGATCATGCGTAGAAGCGGGTGAGTTAGCTGAAGAGAATACCCCCATTGATATCCACATTCGCTCCATTCACGAAGGATGCACGGTCCGAAGCCAGGTAGACGACAAGATTCGCCACGTCCTCGGCTCTTCCCTCTCGCCCCAGGGGAGTCATTCCGGCGACACGCTGGCGGACCTCGGGTTTGGTGAAGTCATCGTGGAACTTGGTTGCAATCATGCCTGGGCAGACTGCATTGACGCGAATTCTCCGTGGCCCCAGTTCTTTGGCAAGTCCGCGGGTCATGCTCATCAGAGCCCCCTTGGATGCTCCATACGCAATGCCACCAGGCCCGCCGCCATCGCGACCAGCTTGCGAAGAGACGTTGACGATAGCGCCACCGTCGACCATCCGTGGAAGGGACGCCTGAGTCATGGCAAAGATGCTCTTTGTATTCAGGGTCATAACGTGGTCCCAGAATGCGTCGTCCATCTCCTCCATACGTTTGCGGGCTATCAGGCCGCCAACGACATTGACCAGGACGGAAATCTTCTCTCCTGCCTCCTTGGCGGATGACATCGCAAACGCACGAACCGAGGCCATATCCATGGCATCAACTCTTTGAGCATAGGGTTTGTGGCCTACAGCGGTAATTGCATCGATAGTGCTTGAGGGATCGGAACTGTGGTAGCTGAGCGCAACCTTCGCACCGCGACGGGCGAGTTCGACGGCGATTGCTCCGCCGATGTCCCGGCCGCCACCGAACACTATAGCAAGTTTGTTTTGAAATTCGTCCATGGCAAAATCCTTCTCTCAGAGTGTTGATGTGAGTCGAGCATCCACGTGGTTGAGCCGGTGAATATTCCCGGCGAGAATAAAGAGTGTGATGGCGCCGATGGGGGCAAGCGCTCCAGCAATGGTGAGTACGGCAACATACCCAAAGTGCGTAACCAGAAAGGCGGTGGAGAGATTAAAGATGAAGCTGCTGATGCCAGCCGCCGTGCCCCCCATGCCGGCTACGGTGCCAACTTCTGCGTTGGAGAAGAAATCGCTGGGTAATGTCTGGACATTGCTGATCCACATCTGGAACCCAAAAAGTACGATCGATATATAGGCGAGAGCCGTATATGCGCTTTCGGCACGTGCCGCCAGGACTCCGAGTGTCATGAGGCAAGCGGCGATGCCAGTGACGGTCTTCCTCGCGGCACTGACGCTGAGGCCCCGAGAGATGAGCCGGCCGGCCAACCATCCGCCGAAGAGACTTCCGATGGCCGCCGCAAGATAAGGCACCCATGCCGAAGCACCAATATCTTTGAGACTGAAGTGGCGAACTTCCTTAAGATAGGTTGGCAACCATAACACATAGAGCCACCAGATCGGATCCACCAGAAAGCGCGCCAGAAGAATACCCCAGGTCTGGCGCAGAGCAAGAAGAGATGCGAGTGATGGAGCAACCGGCTGTGTAACCGCAGGTCGGTCTTCCAGAATATAGTTGCGCTCTCCCTGAGAAACGCGCGGATGCTGCGAGAGCGGCCTATAAATCGCACGCCAGGCGACCAGCCAGATAAAACCCAGCGCGCCGATCAATAAGAATGAGACTCTCCAGCCGATCCAGGGATCGAGCAGGCGCGCGACCAGAAGTGGAGCAACTACCGCGCCCATCGAGGCTCCGCCGTTGAAGATCGCCATCGCCAGCGCGCGCTCCTTCTGGGGAAACCATTCCGCGATGACCTTCGCTGCTCCCGGCCAGTTTCCTGCCTCTCCCAGGCCAAGAAAAAAGGAACATGCGGCAAAACTCGTGAAACCGGCGATTGCCGAGTGCGCCATTGCAGCGGCGCACCAGATGACGATCGACACGGTAAAGCCTGCACGTGCGCCGTAGCGGTCATAAAGCTGGCCGGAGACCGTTTGGCTCAATGTATAGGCCATGAGAAGCAGCGCGCCAATCAGGCCATATTGCCGACTGGTGATGCCTATCTCTGGGCCGAAGTGTGTGACCAGCAGACCGATGCTGCTGCGATCGATGTAGTTAATGCAAGTGACCAGAAAGATCAGTCCGATGATCCACCAACGCAATCCGGCTATGGGCGCACTCTTTCGACCCGCCCCGACTCGCGTGGGCGCTTGTCCGCCATGCGGTGTCTTC
Organism: Candidatus Sulfotelmatobacter sp.; assembly: GCA_036269595.1. GTDB lineage: Bacteria > Acidobacteriota > Terriglobia > Terriglobales > Acidobacteriaceae > Sulfotelmatobacter. Next base: position 16,812 of record DATBEI010000058.1, on the reverse strand, counting down.
AACGCGTTATCGCTTGATCGGATGGCCATACAGTATCGCTAAAAAAAATCCATTGGACGCCTGTTCAAATATGCAACGGCTATGGTAGTGTCTTGCATGTGCTAACGATAACACAGCCCAGAAATACACGACAATCGGCCCATGCAGACAACAAGGGGTGGGCGCCGATTCGTTCCTTATCGTCATCGAATTACCGCCAGCGTTGCTTACCCCGGCGCACTCCCGGCCGAGCCAGGACCGTGCTGACGGCGTTGCTGTCTGCTTGCTGCATGCTACTCCCGGCAGCCCGAATGACTGCACAAGACGCCACCGAAGCGCTGGGCCCGAAGGACAATAACGCGCGGGGCGCCAGCATACCTCTGCTGGTGGAAATGAAGACGCTTCGGTCCAGCTTGCGCCCCGAACTCGCGAACACGCATCCCCGTGTCTACTTTACGGAAAAAGAGTTGGACACCCTGCGCACGAAAGCTCACGGTCCAGAGCGGGAATGGTGGCAGGAGCAGTTACGGCATCTGCGCGCACTGCAAGGCCCGCCACCACCGCCGCCAGCAGAGGAGAGGCGCGCTCAGAACGATGTCGCCTTGGCGATCGCAGAGGCAGCATTCGCATACAAAATCGAGCGCGACCCAAGGTATCTTGCCGCTGCCAAACTCTATATGGATGCGGCGGTAAGTTACGACGTGTGGGGTTACAGCTTCAGTAAACCCAACGTCGATCTGGCGGCGGGGCATCTGCTCTATGGCATGGGTGTCGGATACGATCTGCTTTACAACGACCTGACTCCGGCGGAGCGTGAGAAGTATCGCAAGAAGATTGCGCGCCAGGGGCAATTACTTTACGAGTTTTTCGCGCCCCGTCCCGGGCGCAGTTGGGCATACAGCCAGAACCACACATTCATTCCCATGGCAGGTCTCGCAGTCGCTGCATACGCGGTCTACGACGAAGTGCCTGAGGCGAAGCAATGGGCGGCTCTCTCGCGAGCAATCTACAGCAAAGTACTCGCCACGTACTCCAAAGATGGCTATTACTACGAAGGCTTTGAATACTGGATATTCGCGACGCCTTGGATCATTCACTACCTTGATGCACAGAAACATGCAACCGGAGAGGACCTCTTCGGTCAGTCCGGCTTGAAACAGACACATCTCTATGCGGCTTACAGTCTGACGCCGGGCGGGCAGACGGTGTTTGATTTTGGCGATGTCTACGCCGGCCCAACAACACGGGCTAAGACTGGCGACGACTACAAGCGAAGTCACCCCGGCGGACACTTCGAATCAAACTACAACCTTCTCTACGATCTAGCGTCCCGTTATCACGATAGCGAGATCCAGGGAGTGGCCGATTGGATGAAAGGTATGGGGCACACCAGCCAAGAGGAGTGGTGGACACTCGTCTGGCGCGATCCTGAACTCGCCTCCAAGCCTAGTACGCAGTTGCAGCCCTGGCACTGGTTCCGCGATCACGATGTTGTGTTTTGGCGCAGCGGCTGGGACGCAAATGCGACCGCGGTTGCTTTCAAATGCGGACCGCCGGAGGGTCACAGTGCCGCAGCGCTGATTCGAACAATGCCCGATTGGCATATAGAGGAAGGGCACGCTCATCCAGATGTGAACAGTTTCATCCTCTGGGCTCACGGTCAATATCTCACCGGAGATTCAGGGTATGCGGGCGTTCCCAAGACCATCGAACACAATACCCTCTTGGTCGATGGAAGAGGTCAGGGCAATGAAGGAAAAGGCCACGACGCCTGGGCAGACTTTCCCTATGAGCAAATGAACCACGCAAGAATTATGCGCGCCCAGCTAACTCCTCAAGGTTTTGAATTGGAGGGCGAAGGCGCCGCCGTCTATGACTCTTCTCTGGGGCTTACGCGGTATCTGCGTCGCCTCACGATGAAGACCGCCGGAGATTTAGAAGTGACCGATATGATCGAGAGCGACTCCTCCCACACCTTCGCGGAGGTTCTTCATTCCGACACGAAGATAAACCCGATCACCGATCAGAGATACGAGACAGAGATCAACGGTGTAGCGCTCCGTATCCAACTGCTCTTGCCGCTAGGCGCTGCCTCGAAGCTCGACCAGAACGATGTGATGGGGCCCGGAAGGCCGGGATCTGTAGACAAGGGTTCTCTCGAATCGCGCGGGGAACGCCTAGTGGTTTCAACGGCCGGGAAAGTGACGAGCACACAGTTTGAATGGAAACTCCGCTTTTGATGTAGTGCTTGCCGGCGCGGAAAGACGCTTTGGTTAGTTAGTCGACCGGCGCAGCTGATGGTACGAGGCGTGGAGCGCTTCTGGCGAACAGTTGTGGCATGGCAGGGCAAACATTATTTTGGGAGGATCAGATGAAACTATCCAGGCTTTTGGCAGTAGCCGCAATTCTGATGACGACCGCGTCGGTGTGGGCGCAACTCGCCACCGCCACGCTGTTCGGCACGATAACAGATAGCACGGGCGCGGTGGTCCCGAACGCTACGATCAAGCTGACGCAGGTCGACACGAACTTTACGCGCATTGTGAACTCGAACGATCAGGGTGAGTACCGGGCAGAGTTTCTGCCTGTCGGCTCATACACTGCCAGAGTCGAGGCAAGCACGTTCCAGCCATTCGAGCAAAAGGGCATCGCGCTCACCGCGACGCAGAGCGCTAACCTGAATTTCACGCTCAGCGTGGGGACCTCGACAACAGTGGTAGAGGTGACCAGTGCGGTTCCGCTCGTCAATCTTGGCAACTCAACGCTGAGCCGCACGGTGGATAGCATTGAGGTAGACAACCTTCCGCTTGTCGGTCGCAATGCGTACCGTTTGCTGGATCTGACCTCGGGCATTCAGTCGAACACTTTTGAAAATACCGTTGGCTTCCCGGCACAGCACGTCATTATTAACGGGTCGCCGGACGACTTGGTCGGCGAGGTGAGTTAATTACCTGAACGGCGGCTTGAATATGACCGGCTTGCGCAATACAGGAAATGTTTTGCCCAATCCGGATACGGGTCAGGAGTTTGTCGTGCAGACAAATAACTTTAGCGCGCAATACCGACGTACCGGCGCGGGGATTGTGACTGTCGTGACCAAGTCCGGCACAAACGCAGTGCACGGCTCCATCTTCGAGTTTCATCGCGAGACCAACTTCAACGCGACCTCGCACGCGCAGTCCAGCAGGACACCGCTACATATTAATAATTTTGGTGCGACCCTCGGCGGCCCTGTCATAAAGGACAAGACCTTGCTCTTTGGCAGCTATGGAGGACTGCGCCAGATCACCCCTGTGAACTTCAATACCGTGGTGCCTGATGCTCAGCAACGAACCGGCAACTTCTCAGAGAATCTGCCAACAACCACACCTGCGGCGGGGCTTGGCGCTTGTGAAACGACGTTGAATGCAGCGGACAAGGCGAACACCAGTTTCGGCGGCAAGTTCTTCGTATGCGATCCGGTCACGCACCAGCCGATCGCCGGCACAGAGCAGATCTCAACACCAACTACAAGGCGCTTCTTGATCCTGTAGCTGCGGCTGTACTGAGCCAGAATGTTCCGTTGCCTGCTGCTGGAAGAACGGATAATCGCTACGTCGGCAACATGGGTCTGCCCAACACAACTAACGAATTTCTGATCAAAGCCGATCAGCAATTAGGAAAGAATCACCGTCTCACTCTGCCTATTTCCAGTCGAACGGTTCGCAACTTCTTCTGCCCTCAGGGTCCAGCTTGGGTACATGGGCAATCTCCAACTACAGCTATCGCCAGCAGACAGCGAATGCGAGCGATGTCTGGACACTTGGAAAGGGCGTGAACCAAACATGGCTCAGCTATACGCGCATGAATGCGGGCCGCGCCAGCCAGCCGGCAAAGTCGCTGGCCGACTATGGCTCGGAACTAAACGTGCAGGGACCGCCTCAGCTTCCGCAGATCGCCGTGGGCGGCTTCTACACGCTTGGCAACCAGATCAGCGGACCCATCGCCGGAACCAATGTTTACGGCTTGCGTGATGTCTTCAACACTACGCTCGGCAAGCACACGTTCACCTTCGGCGCAGAGGGTTACGTGGAGAAAGATGTACAGCAGACGCTGCTGAACGACTACGGTGTGTTCACCTACGCCAACACGACGGTCCCGAATACCGCTTCCGCGCAGGCTGCTTATGTGAAGACAGGTGTCGCGATCGCGGACTTCCTGATCGGTCAACGAACACCTATAGCCAGGATTCGCCGGACGACGCAAACGCAAACTATTGGAACTGGGGTCTGTTCGCGCAGGACGACCTCCGGCTGACGTCGCGACTGACCGGCAATCTGGGCCTTCGCTATGACATTCAGACGGCTCCAACCGACACCCAGCGCCGCTATTCGATTTTTATGCCTGGCGTGCAGTCCACGATTTCGCCGACGGCGCTCACCGGTCAACTCTTTCCCGGCGTGCCGGTCGGCGGCGTCGATACAAACCTCAACCACATCTCGCCCCGCGTCGGCTTCGCTCTGGATGCGTTTGGCAATGGCAAGACAGTGTTTCACGGTGCTGGGGGACTCTTCTTCGGCACCATCTCCGGCAATATGTGGGAGCTGCCGCAGAACTTCCAGCCGTTCTCTGTGCGCTTCACCAACGCATTTACGCATGTTTGTCAGCATGAAGAACCTCTACTCGAGCGATCCTGCGGACTTCCCCAATCCGGCAAATCCTGCGTCGCCGATCGGTGTCTCACTCTTTCCGTACTACTACAGCAAGTCGAATCCGCGATACGTCGCTCCATCCGCATTGACGTTTCTCGATCAGGGATTCCGTTGGCCGTACAACTACCAGATGAACTTCGGCGTACAGCAGCAGTTCGCCAAGGATCTTGCGCTGAGTAACAACTACGTGGGTGTTCTCAATCGCAAGCTGCCGTTCGTGATCGATGAAAACGCGCCAGTATTCAACACGGCGGCGCCCGCGAATAACACGACAGGCAACTTCAACTGCCGCCGCCCTTATTTGGCGGAGCCGTTTGGAACCGGCACCGCCTGCCCTGGAACGCTCGTTGCGGGACAAAAGTACCTGGCCAACGCAGATGCGATTTAAAGCGGACAGAACCTGAACTACAACGGCCTTCAGATTACCGCGGAGAAGCGCCTCAGCCACAATCTCAGCGTGATCGGCTTTTATGTTTGGAGCAAGACCCTAGGTACGGCATCGCTGTAGACGACCGGCAACATTGGCAAGTGTGAGCACCACGCCCGAAGACTACTACAACCTCGGACTGGAGAAGCAGCGCGCCGACAATGATCGAACCCATATCAGCACAACCTCCATCGTCTGGAAGCCGGATTACTTCAGAGGATATGAACGCGCGGTCCGCACAGCGTTGAACGGCTGGACGATTTCGGGCATTCTGACTTTCCAGAGTGGTCAACCGCTCGCCATCATTACCGGTACGGACGACAACAAGGACGGCAATGCGAACGATCGCCCGAATCTCACAACGAGCAAGCTCCCGGCGACAGGAATTGCTCCCAGGAGCGCGGCGCCCTACAAGTGGTTCGATCCAGCAGCGTTTTGTGCCTCAGGAACCTCCGATTGTGCCGGGGTTGGTCCGGGCGGGCTGGATGGCACTCTCAGAGTCAACACGCTGAACGGACCCGGCATGAGAAACGTGGATGCCTCGATCATCCGGGACTTCGCAATTTATGAGAGGGTGAAATTCCAGTTTCGTGGCGAAGCAATCAACATCTTCAACTTCTTCAATCCGAGCAACCCCGGTGTTAAGCTCAACAGTTCTGGTAGTGCCGGTATCATCACCAGTGGCCTGACGCTGGGAAATCCTGGTGGCGCGCGCGTGATCCAGGTCGGTGGACGTTTACTGTGGTGATGGTCCCACATCGCACTTTGCTCTGAAATCCATCAGCAGCCTCCGCAAGAGCCTCAATCCCCGCATCCGGAAGCTTTCCCTGCAATGATCAAAGTGCCAGACGAATTACTAACCGACTAGCTCATTCACGTGGCGAGAACAATAAGGAAGCATCTCCGATTCAATGTTTTCAACGGCCTGTTCGTAAGTGCATTGAAAATGATCTTGGAGAAAATTCATTGCTTGGGCTAATTATTGGGAACTATATACATAACTCCCTAATTTCAATTTCGAGGTATGGACCGCCGGTTTCCGGGCTGTCGATGATCTTCACCCTCCGACCATTAGCGAACTCGACCGATGAGGGAGCAATAGGGCTGTTTGCCGTATAGTTTCGGGACCGAGCCATCCCATACTTGATTCCAGCCTCGAAAGCTAACTCTGCGAGAGCCCTGCGCTTGTCAAACCATGGGACATCCTACGTATCTGGGTCTATTGCTTTTCCGTCTTCCAGCCACCACTTATCAAATCCGACTAGCATCGTGCTCCCTTCGCCTTCTTCGCCCTACGAACTCGCTTCTTTGCCGCCTTCGTCTTCGGTTTCGGCCTATACGCCAAAACCATATCTGTTATCCGATCCAACTCCTCTGGAATCTTCTTTTTCATGCCGTCAACCTCGCATAAGTGAGCCGCTTGCCGTCCACGGCGGCCACAAACGAGTCCAGCCGCGCAAGCGTGTGATTTTCCACGTTGCCAGCATTCAAGCGGAACGCAACTTCATCTACATAGCGGCCGAGATGCTTGGCGCTGACCTGATGCCAAGTGCCATAGATCGCCCGCTTGAGAAGCGCCCAGACGCTTTCAATGGAATTCGTGTGGATACGCCCTATAGCGCTGTCCTTGGTGTACTCGCCAAAGCCGTGATTCACGGTACGGTGATTGAACCAGAGTCCGTCCAGTCCTTCATATCCGGTGGCCTCATCCGTGCATACCAGCGAGCCGGGTTTGACGTGAGCGTGGACGGCCCCATGCAGTGTCCGCATGTCGGTGGCATCTATAACCATTGCGCGAGTCTCGCCGCCGCGCTCACGGAGGCCCAGAACGGCAACCTTGCCGACAGAACCGCGTCCAGCCCTCAGCTTTTTGTGCTCGTGCTTGTTCGCTTCCTTGCCGCCCACAAAGCACTCATCTACTTCGATAAGTCCGCCAAGCCGGTTATCCTTGCCAGTCTTACCTTTGCAAGCCTCACCGAGACGCTGAAGCATAAACCACGCGGTCTTCTGTGTAACGCCGATCTCCTTCGCCATCTGCATCGAACTGATGCCCTTGCGAGCGGTGACAACCAAATACATCGCGTAAATCCACTTGTGCAGCGGCACATGCGAACGCTCGAGGATGGTTGCGGTACCGACAGTGAAATCGAGTTTGCATTGGTTGCAGCGGTAGAAGCCGCCCTTGCGGGATGTGATCCTCTGACCTGTGATACAGGACGGGCATACCGGGCCGTTCGGCCAGAGGCGAGACTCCAGATACAGCCGAGCGCTTTCCGCATCTGGGATCATCGCAAACAGTTGAAAAGTGCTGATGGTGGATTTACTCATCGCAAGTTTAGCCCCTCGTCGCCGGGGGAACACCGACGAATACTTCAATATCTGGCCCGAAGGCGAAGCTCTCGCCGGGCTATCGCTTTCAGCTCTTCTACTGGGACTATGTGATCGGGCTCTTCGCCGGTGTCTCACTCTGGGGTCTTACCTTGGGATCCGCCGGGCCGGACGTGCATTTCCTACCTGCACTCGCCTCCACACCCCTTAACGCGGTTGTGCTCGCTGCGCTGGGTGGGGCTGTCTTCAATATTGCCAACCTGCTGCTCGTAGCCGCCATTGAACTCGCCGGTATGGCAGTCGCGTTTCCGGTTGGCATCGGACTAGCCTTGATCGTTGGTGCGCTCAGCAGCTACGTCCTCTCCCCGCAGGGAAGCCCGTTGCTCCTTTTCGGAGGTGTCACACTTGTTGTCACTGCGATCGTCTGTGACTCCCTCGCCTACCGCGCGCGCGAAACGGGCAGCAGAAGCGGTGCGCGGCGCGGCCTTATCCTTAGTCTCATTTGCGGAGTTCTCATGGGCACCTTCTATCCGCTCGTAAGCAGGGCGATGGACTCACCTGGAGCACCCGGTCCTTACGCGATTGCATTCTTCTTCGTTCTCGGTGTCGGCCTATGCTCGGTTCCCGTGAACTACCTGTTCATGAAGAAACCGATCGATGGCCAAGCGCCTGTGTCCTTCGACGGATACACAGCCGCGCCCGTGGCATTCCATGCCGCAGGCATACTCGGTGGCGTCATTTGGGTCACTGGCGCCCCCTGAACTTTGTTGCCTCTCACGTCCACTTCATCGGACCCGCAATCTCGTACTCAATCGGTCAGGGAGCCACGATGGTATCGGCCATCTGGGGGGTGTTCGTGTGGGGTGAGTTCCGCTCTTCAACTCCCCGCGTTCGCAACCTGCTGGCAGCAATGTTCGCATGCTTCGTCATCGGTCTAGGATTGATCTCCATTGCCCCTCTGTTCCCGCGCTGATCAGGAAATCGCATGAAACCTATCGTCGTAATCGGAAGCATCAACATCGATCTAGTCTCCACGGCCTGCCGCATTTCCAGGGCCGGAGAAACCATCACGGGAAAAGAATTCCAGATGTACTCAGGTGGCAAAGGCGCAAACCAGGCCGTCGGAGTAGCACGCCTCGGCTATCCCTGCATTCTGCTTGGTAAAGTCGGTGACGATATCTTCGGTCAGAAGCTCCGCTCAACGCTGTCAGAATTCGGAGTAGATATCACTCATCTTGGCCAGGCCTGCGTGGCAACTGGCACTGCCAGCATCGTGGTTGACGACACCGGAGAGAACTGCATCATCGTCACCCCCGGAGCAAATGCCGAGGTCACCCCCAGCTATCTCGAACCAAAACTCGATGTGCTGCAATCGGCCGGCATGGTCCTGCTGCAGCTTGAGATCCCCATCGCAACCATCGAATGGATCCTTCAGCAGTGTGAAAAGTACGGCATTCCGGTCATGCTCGATCCCGCTCCAGCTCAGACGCTCTCTCCAATGATTCTCGGCAGGATCACGTGGTTCACACCGAACGAGACAGAAGCTGGATTCTACGCTCACAATGCATCCGGTCCTGAGGAAACAATCGCGAGACTCCGGCAAGCGGGCCTCCACAATATCATCCTCAAGCGTGGCTCCAAGGGAGCCATCGTCGCTAACACGGACGCGCACGCTCCTTCTATCCCTGCCTTCGCAGTACGGGCCGTAGACAGCACCGCGGCCGGCGATTCATTCAACGCGGCGTTCGCCGTCGCACTCATGAAAGGTGAGGGTCCAGACGAAGCCGCTCGCTTTGCCTCCGCAGCCGCCGCGCTCTCCGTGACGAGGAAGGGCGCCCAAACCTCACTGCCATCCGCATCGGAACTCACTGCTTTCTTTGACGTACTCAGTGCCTCTGGAGCCTCAAGCAGATAGCCATTCGTCGGAAGCGTTACTACCGATACGGGTGGAGATTGCTGAGCTACACGAAGCTGGCGGGGATGTCTCTCGAACAGATTACGCAGGACATCGCGGAATCTGTGGTTTTCAGGCGCCCGGTCATAGAGCTAGCGAAAAAGACTCCGAAGGAAAATGTTGGTCAGAAGTGAGATGGTCTTGTGAACCGGTCATTACATAAACCAGGCGCTGCGCACGTTGAAACGCATGCAGGGCAAGGCTGTTGAGTGGAAGGTGCTGCGAGAACGGCCAAAGATCACGATGGCCGAAGCTCCGGGACGGGATCGATTAAGAGTCGAATGCTCGTAAACCGTTAACCAGCTAGATTTTCATTGATTTAGATGGATTTGTAGCTCCAACCGCCCGCACAGACGCACGCTGCAAGTTGTTCAATCTGTTCACCGAATTATTCCATGTTTATGGCGGTTGGTCAGGTTTTGGTCAGGGTCTTTACAGCGTTTGAATTCCAGTGAAATCCGGGGCGAGGGAAGTGCGTCGGGCTGAACCGTTCGGCTATTCGCTGTCCAGGACACTTCCTGTGGCCAAGCGTCTGGCCGGTGCGGTTTTGCATGTCCGAGCCACAAAGGCTCCGGACGAGGGGCTCCATCACGATAGAACCCGCCGGAAGGTATCCAAGAGACGATTGGCATGGGTAGTAGCGGACTCCTTTGAAGGTGATCCATGGATCGTGATCTGTCTGCGGCGGGAGGGCATCTTCGGAGAGGATGAGATCGGTGGGCCAGGCCGCAGGATGCAGATGCTGGCGCGATTGGTTTGGCTCGGTCAACGCGTCTGCTGACGATCATGAGGCAATCAGGGGCCAGCGTATGGACTGCGCGGTAGATCTCGACACGCTGGTCGGCGCTGAGCTTGCCGGGAATGTCGATGAGCTGGATTCCGAGCGGGCGGTATGGACGGTGCAGTTCACTCAGATGGCTGAGAATCAGGGACAAATAGGTGTCACCGACCGGGCCACTCCAGTCGACATGGCCCTGGTTCCCTTCATTTGCGTGGATCGCGAATGCAGTAGTAAGGCCAGGCAGAATATTGCAGTGGCGGCAGACAGCGACGAAGGCGCCGATGACATCGGTGGTATTCCCGCTGGAGGCTATGTAGGTGTAGTTCAGCGCGTCTCAGAGACAGAAGCCGGACATGGATTTGGCATCGAGGATGGCGTATTGGGTGCCGATTAGCTCTGCGCCGGCGAGCCACCGATCGAGGTCTAGCGTCGTGGGATCGTACATAGTATCGGGCTCCGTACCCTGGTCGTAGTCGTTGCTGGTGAACGAACTCATGCTGAAGTGGAAGGCGACGCCCACCTTATACGCTCGAATACGACGAGATCTGGTGTCCTATCAGTCGAAGGCGAGCGTTTGTGTGGCACAGGAAGTGCTCTTATGATGCCGTAAATCGAGAGTATTGCGCGGGAATGTGACCTTGGCGAGGCGGGAAGGACTGGGCTTCGCTTGACGCGCGGAGTAGTAGAGGGTAGTTGGACGACAGCTAGAGAGACCGGCTCCTCCCACGAGGAAAGTGTTCTCGCCCGCAGCGCTGCCGAGGCCAACGTTTGAGCCGCATCGTCTATTCCAAAGATTCCAAAACCTTTACCGGCAGTTGGCGACAACTATCGAGGGCTTCAAAAGGCGAGAAATGTGTGTTCCTTCTTGCCCGAGCGGCGTTGAACTGAGTCTGCGTTTCGTGTGCTTATCCTACGTTTCGCAAGAAATGCGGCTCATGTCCTAAAAAACCGCGTGTTCCTAGTCAATTAGGATCGAAAATAACGCACCGGGCGCAAACTAATTTGCCAGCGGTTGAGCACAGGCCGATTGCGTGCGTTGCCTACCTGAGCTCAGTCGACGAAATGGCAGTGCCCTTCATTGCTGCAGCTGATGACAGGAAAGCGTCATGACATGGCTGGGCAACCCCGCCATCATATCGAGTTGTAAGAGAACCTCGAAGTCGCCGACTTCGCGCGTCCCAGAATAGTCGCACCCGCGAAGTGCTTCCTGCATGCGACGGGGGTCGACTGCGAACTGGCCGGCTGCTTCGGTTCCTTCACCGTTTAAACCTGCCAATACAAGAACATGGCCTCGGTGATCCGGATTCCGCAGGTAGGCGATTATGGCGAGGGACTGCCCGGTGGCGAAGCCGAGTGCCGAGGGCACGTACTGGGACTTTTCGCCGGTTTTTGGTTTCACATCTTCTATATACTCGCGTCCGGAGGGATCTCGCGCAAAACGGAAATCAGCGTTCGCGAGATACAGCGATGACCATGGATTGCTCAGGGGGCTGCCAAGGAGAACAAAGTTGTCTTCCGTTGCCAAGTCCGAAAATTGGATCGCGCGAGCGGTTCGAACGCGTACACTGGCGCTATATTTTTGGGCTGTCGCCGCGATATCGGCAATGATTGGCGCATCGACCGCGGCAGCCTTGTCGCCACGGAGAATGTTGTTTGCAAACGCCAACGAGTCAGGAGGAACTTTGCTGGGGTCGAGTATATAGTGATGGTTTGCGTAGTCAGAAACCGTGAGCCGCTGGCCGGTGAGGCCCTGAATCTCGGCAACATTGGGGTCACTGGCAATGAGCTGCAGGGCCCGATGCGTGTCGAGCAGGCCCGACCAGACGAGTGGAGCCTGCGAGGCCGATGATGGGCCCCTCAGCCAGAACCAACACGCCAAGAACGTGAGTAGCGCGGACCCTAAACACGCACCTGCTACAGCCCGCGTCAGAGTACCTCGTTTCAATCGGCCAGTCGAGGCCTCCACTTGCGATAAGGGGGGGCCGGTCGCCTGGGGCAATTCCACGACAGGGTGGGTTTCCACTACCGCGATGGAAGAAACAGCGTCACCGGAATTTGGCTTGGCATGCTGCGGATTATGGAACAGCTCAGGGATATAGGAGCCACGAGGAAGCGTGACTCGCCACTCCATCGCCTCACCAAATTGTCCGTAGTATTGCAGCAGCCGCTTGCGGACATCGCTCGCGGTTACGCGAACGATGGCATCCTCCCCGGTATCATACGTCGGGGTACGCGCAAAAAGTTCGATGCCGATCAGCCGCTCTTTCAGCGCGTCAAAGTTTCCGGCAAGCGCTTGCTCGACAATATAGATAAGGAATTGGCCGCTACGCTGACTGTTGCGGAATGCACCGCTTTCCGTGATCTCTTTGACGCACTGACGAAGCCGGTCCGCATCGTGCTTCGTCCGGCCAATCCGAACCGCTTCCTTTCGGGCACCCGGCGTTGTCTCTAGTAGCTGCATTGAACTCAATGACCCGCCCGGAGAATCTTCTCATATGGATCTGACAATCGCCAAGTGCCGCGGAGATACGCTGGTTCAAATCGCTTTACATTGCGATCGAAGGGGCAATTCCGTTAGGAAACCGCGCCTAACGTCCAATTGTATGCTTTATTCCGCTATGCTCTTTCAGACCACGAAGCTGATGGGCCCGAATCATAGGCTTAAAGGCCCGCGTGGACGAGGTGTCACCAAACATTGGGGGCATTGGCGTACTCCTCTCTGCAACGAAGCCATTTGTCCAGAGGCCCCTTTGGCATGGCCCGTCTCTATCCGCTGACTCCTCCCGAGATCAACGATCGTTATCTAGCCCAGCGGGTAGACGGCTTTCCGGCTGGGCCAGCAATGTTGATGGTTTCCACTGCGGATCGCAGTATGTCGCCTGCCTCCTACGGATCGACGTACGATCACGATGATGAGGTGGCGACGCCCTACTATTACTCGGCTCGACTCGAGAGCTCCGGAGCTTTTGTCGAATACACGGCCACAGATCAGGCTGCGATCTATCGATTCACTTTAAAGGGAGGAAAACAGACCCACTTAGTTCTCAGCCTGGAGGCAAATGGGGCACTCGACATCGTGAGCCCGAGTGCCATCGAGGGAAGCGCCAGGGTGGATGGCGCAGTGACCCAGGCGGTCACTTCCCAGGGAGAGACGAGGCAGTACTTTTATGCTGAGATCTCAAACCCGCTCACAAAGGTGGAAACGTGGCGGGGAGGAGAGATGGGCGAGGCGCCCGCACAGAGTGGCGATCACATCGGGTTTGTCGGAGACGTTAACGGCTCTGCCCGGACCATCCAGGTGCGAGTCGGAGTCTCGTATATCAGCTCGGCCCAGGCACGGCTCAATCTTAAGCGGGAAATACCCGATTGGAACTTTGACAAGATACGCAACGAGAGTCGCGAGGTTTGGAATAAGGCCCTCTGCCAAGTCTCTGTCGAAGGAGGCACAGAGCCGCAGCGAACCATTTTCTACACGGCACTGTACCGTTCACTGCTTCGTATGACCGATATCACGGAAGATGGGAAGTATTTCAGTGGTTATGACCACCGAGTGCATGAGTCGGATGGACACGATTTCTACACGGATGACGGTCTCTGGGATACATTTCGGTCTTTGCACCCTCTGCAACTGATTCTCGATCCGAAGCGACAGGTCGACATGGTCTGGTCATACATCCGGATGTTTGAACAGAGCGGCTGGATGCCTTCGTTCCCTTCGGTTGCCGGGGAACAGGCGGTGATGATCGGACATTACGCGGATCAACTGATTCTCGATACCTATGCGAAAGGCTACCGCGATTTCAACGCCGAGCTTGCATTCCAGGGCATGCGGAAGAATGCAACCAAGGCGACGATGCTGCCATGGAGAAGAGAGGGTCTCTCACAGCGCTCGACAAGGTGTATTTCGAGAAGGGATTTTTCCCTGCGCTACGTTTCGGTGAAACCGAGACGGACGCATCAGTGCACCGTTCTGAGAGACGGCAGGCCGTGTCGGTAACTCTGGAGAGCAGCTATGACGACTGGTGCGTTTCGCAGTTCGCGGCAGCTTTGGGGAAAGACGCCGACGCGAAGAATTTAAAGACCTTGCGGGTAACTACCGCAACCTGTTTGATTCTCGAATCGGCCTTATGGCGCCTAAAGATGCGAGCGGCGAGTGGGTTGAGCACTTCAATCCTCGTCTTGGCGGTGGTCAAGGCGGTAGAGACACGACGGAGGTAAACACCTGGCTTGCAACGTGGGGTGCCCAGCATGACGTTGCCGGTCTGATCAACTTGATGGGAGGAAGAGATGCCTTCAACTCCAAGCTCGATCGTGTCTTTACTGAGCCCTATGGAACATCAAAATTCGCATTTCTCGGACAGTTCCCTGACGCGACGGGCCTGGTTGGAATGTACGCGCAAGGAAACGAACCCAGCTTCCATGTTCCGTACCTGTACGTTTTTTCCGGGCAACCCTGGAAGACGCAACGGTTAGTAAGACTAATGATGGATCTCTGGTACACCGACGGACCGATGGGCATTCCGGGGGACGATGACGGCGGGGAGACCTCGTCGTGGTATGTGTTCGGCGCGATGGGCTTTTATCCAGTGACGCCCGGTGTGCCTGCTTATGAGATTGGAAGCCCAATTTTTTCGACCACGCAGATTGCGCTGCCGAATGGAAAGTTATTCACGATCGTCGCCGATCATGTGTCTGCCAAGAATAAGTACATTCAGTCAGCAACCCTGAACGGTGCGCCCCTTGATCGTGCGTGGTTTACGCATACCGAATTAGTGCACGGCGGTACGCTTGCGCTTGAGATGGGTGATTCTCCCAATACGACATGGGCAAGCGGCGTGGGAGCTGCTCCTCCCTCGATGAGCAAGGAACAGGTGCTGGTTGGCTCGTCGCTGGTGACGCCTGGCAATTGAACTTAGCGCAATTGGAAGCCGGCGGAGAGTGTTGCCGTTGAGGATCCTCCGACCCATGCCGTGTATTTACCCGGCTCTGTAGCCCATTGGTGTTGCCTGTTCCAGACGGCCAAGATTTGTTTTGGTACGCGTAGCTCGATCGCGCGGCTCTCGCCGGGCTCGAGATGTATTCTTTGGAAGCCCTTGAGGGCGCGGCCAGGAGTGGCGACCGAACTTACTTCTTGGCGGACATATAGCTGGGTGACTTCGTCACCGCTTCGCGTACCGGTATTTGTCACCGTGACCTTCGCGATGATGTCCTGCCTGGCGGGGTTAGCCTCGATGGTAAAGGCACTGTATTGAAAAGTTGTATAGCTGAGCCCGAAGCCAAAGGGAAACAGAGGTTTGCCATTGCTATCAACATAGTGATGGTTTCGCGACGGGAAGGCGTTGTAGAAATCGGGAAGCTGGCCGATTGTTTGGGGGAATGACACGGGCAAACGGCCTGCAGGATTGATATCACCAAACAGAGTCTCTGCAATGGCTTGCCCGCCGAACTCGCCCGGGTACCACGCTTCGACGATTGCGGGCACATGTTCGGCGGCCCAACTGATCGTCAGAGGCCTCCCGTTTTCGAGGACGAGGACAACATGCTTGCCAGTTCCTACAGCTGCTTCCAGAAGTGCTTGCTGATTGCCTGGAAGGTCAAGATTTGTTCGGTCGAATCCCTCACCGGAGATCCCTTGCTTTTCCCCTAGGGCCAGAATGATCACGTCCGCGTCGCGAGCTGTTGCAAGGGCCTTTTGAATGTCTGTACCCTCGTCAAAACTCACCGTAGCTTCGGGTAAGAGCTTTCGTATGCCATCGACGATGCTGATACGCAGACCATTCTTTTCCTCCTCGTAGTCGCCATAGCGAGCCACTACACCATTAGGCCCGAGCACGGCTATGCGATGCACGTCTTTCGAGAGAGGGAGCGCGCCATTTTCGTTCTTGAGCAGCGTTATTGATTCACGCGCGGAGCGAAGCGACACCATCAGGTGCTCCGTTGAACGGTGCTGCTTCGCGGCAAGAGCTTCGTCGACATACGGCTTTTCGAACAGTCCCAGCTCAAACTTCACCCTGAGAACCGCAGAGAGAGCACGATCCAAGTCGGCCTGTTTTAATCGACCATCGTGAAGACAATCAATGAGTGCGTGCTGAAAGACATCGTGAGGATAGTCATAAAACTGCATGTCGACGCCGGCGTGGACCGCCATGCAAATTGCGTCGGACGGCGAACCTGCAACGTGGTGCGCGGTCTCAAGACGTTTAATCGCCCCGAGATCAGAAAGAACGAAGCCGTGAAATCCCCACTCTCCGCGCAAGATGGTCGTAAGAAGGTAATCGTCGGCCGTGATGGGAATTCCATCAATATCGTGATAGGCCGCCATCGTGGCCATCGCATGTCCCTCACGGAACGCCGCTTCAAACGGGGGAAGCATTGTTGTCCTGAGCTCTCTCTCACCCATGTGAACCGGGGACGTGTTGCTACCTCCTTCGGGAGATCCGTGTCCGGCGAAGTGTTTGGGCTCCGCAATGATTGTGTGGTCTGTGGCGAGACTGTCCCCTTGTGCGCCCTGGACGTAGGAAACCCCCATTCGCGTCGTGAGAAAGGTATCTTCACCGAAGTTCTCTTCGACGCGACCCCATCTCGGCTCTCGCGCCAGATCCAGGACAGGGGCGAGCACCATCGCCGCACCGGTCGATCGCATCTCTGCTGC
>DATBEI010000026.1:0-40112 GCA_036269595.1 Candidatus Sulfotelmatobacter sp. | reverse complement strand
CGTGCCAGCTCGCGGGTGTACTTGCCTAGCACGGAGTCCGTCACGCCTTGGACTTTCTTGTCCTGAAGGAAAACTTCAATCGCATCTTGGATGAGGCGCTGTCCCTCTTGTTCCGGCTTCACATCGGGAACACGCCCGGCTAGTTGGTCCTCAAGTTTGCGCTTCAGCTCTTCGGCTTCGGCCCATGACCGCGTACCCGCCTTGCGCCGGTGTTGCTTGCCATCATGGGACCATCGGAAATGCTTTCGACACTTGCAACCCTTGGCAAACTCTTCCGCGGCCCACTTACAGCCGGGCGTATGGCGGACGAAAATTGTGATTACGGGAGCGGCGCTCATTGGGTCCTCACTGTCTGAAAAGACTTCTCACAAAATGCGTGGAGCTGTGGGTATAGAGGAAGTTTTAATACCCGACGTGCTGTGCACTCTGCCATCATTTCGTCATTCGATTCCCGGCTGCTTTCGTCTAAGCCGCATCGCTTCGCAAGTCGGGCCAATTTCGGAACGGGCCTACGGAAGTCGCGGTCAGCTCCGGCAAGGTAGTTGGCAACGTGTCCTATCTCATGTGCTAATACATGCGAATCGCAGGCCGCTTCAACGTCTAAGAAAATGACCGTTCCGCCTAAGGTCAAGCTCAACCGAGTGATATGCCTCATCTTCGCCGTCCAAAGATGACAGCACCACCTTGACCGGGTAACTGCCGGGACTGCTGTATAAGCTAGAGCCGTTGTCCCCGTCGCGTGCCTGTGTGACAAACGTGCTGAAGATGCTCGCAAACCCGTCTATAGCCTCTGCGATGCAACTAGAGTGCCTGTAATCGGATGCGGCGTACTCGGCTGCCGGGTCCACTGGCGTTGGTTGTGTTTGTGGTTTCGTCTTGCGTTTCGTCGTTTCGTGCTTCGGTATCTTGCTCACAGAAAATCCTCCGATTCAATTTGTGACGCCTGTGACACGTGTGACACCGTATTACTATTCTTTTTCTATATACCCGTTGTGTAGTGGGTCATTGTGTATATAAGAAAAGAACAGAGAACACGTGTCACACGTGTCACACCTGTCACAGTGGGTCCTTAATCTTCACGCCGCGCACGCCGCGCATCTGCTGTCCCTGTGCGTTGCGGCTCACACCCGCCGCGTACGCGCCGCGTTCCCTGATCTGCGTGGTTAGCGTCTTTTGCTCTATGTGTTGCTCTTCGCCATTGACTAGCAGAAAGTTCGTGTACGCCTTCACTAGGTCCGTTGTGAACGTGAACGCATCTACATCGCTTTCCAAGCACTCATCCATGAACCGGCCCAATGGGTCCAGGTCACGAAATAGACCCGTGGTCGCATCGGTAACCCGAATCCGCGCGTTACGTGCCGCTTCGAGAACCTGAACCACTCTTTCCGTAATTTGCTGACCATTCTCGATTTGCTTCACGATCCCGACCTGCAGGTCATAGACGACCAAAGCCAATCGTGTCGGATCACAAATGTCTTCCAGCGTTTGCGGAATATCTAGTCCGAATGCCCGCTGCATAATGAGTTCCACCTCAAGAGTCAGTCGAACCATTCTACTGAAAGAGAAGCCTTAGCTCGATTAAGGAGAGAGCAGCAACCCAACACCGCGTCCCGGAGCGTCAGTTGGCGACCTGCTCGGCCTTGCTATCATGGTCGCGTGTCCGGCGCCAGACTCGCTGTCTTAATCGGGGTGTTCTTCTTCACGAGCATGATCAGCGTCGTGATTGGCAGCACATCTTTGATTACAGTTCCCGTGATGATCGCCCTAGGCATTGAGGCCCACGTTGCGGTTGCAACGAACATGCTGGCTTTGACCTTTATGAGCGTGGGTGGCTCGTTGCCGTTCGTCGGTAAGGGCGTTCTCAGTCGGAGCCGGTTGCTGCCCTCGGTCGTTCTTACCATCATCGGTTCTTTCTTAGGCGCATTTCTATTGCTCCGTGTCCCGCTCAAGGCTCTGCAAATCACAATCGCGGTGGCGATGATCGGCGTCGCCGTTTTTTCTCTGCTCAATAAGAACCTGGGACGAGCTAGTCACGATGCTCCCGCGTCACACGTCGGGGTCGTTACCGGGTACGCAGCCACATTCATTCTGGCAATCTATGGCGGCTTTTTCAGCGGCGGTTACGTCACGATGCTCACTGCAGCCTTTGTACTGCTTTTCGGGATGACTCTTCTGCAAGCCGTGGCGACCACGAAGGTCATAAACGTGTTTTCTTCGGGAGTTGCGACTTTAGTGTTTGTTTGGCGTGGTGTCGTGGATTTGAAGCTTGGCATCATCCTTGGGGTCTTCATGTTCCTGGGTGCGCTGCTGGGAAGCCGCATTGCTTTGTTCCTCAGCACAGTCTGGCTGCGGCGAATATTCGTTGCGGCAGTGCTCGGGCTTGCCGCCCGTATGCTCTGGCTGTTGCGCTAAACGGTGTGGGATACTGGCACCCAACTGGTGTTTCCGGAGGAGAATCGCACATGAGAGCCGTCTGTCTTACCCTGGCAATACTGGTTTGTTCTCGTACCGTGCTCGCGAAACAACCGGCACCATCTCCCAATTGGGACGCCTGGAAGTTCCTGCTCGGCAAATGGGTAGGCGAAGGAACGAGCGATGTCGGACAGGGCGTCGGGTATTTCACGTTCGAGGCGGGATTGAATGGCAAGGTGCTCGTCCGCAAGAATCGCGCCGACTATCCCGCGACCAAGGAACAGGCAGCGGTTTCGCACGAGGATCTGATGATTGTCTTCGTGGATCCTGCAACCCAACAGACGCGCGCCTTCTACACCGACAGTGAAGGGCACGTAATTCAGTACGCAGCAACCTTTTCGAATGACGGCATCACGCTTACGTTTCTGAGCGACGCGTTACCCACGTCCCCAGGCTTTCGGCTGACATACCGCCGTACAAAACCAGACCAAATGGCCCTAACCTTCGAAATTGCGCCTCCAGGCAAACCGGATCAGTTTCAAAAGTTGATCGATGCAACCGTGCGGAAATCCGGCGAGGGTAGCTGAGCAATGGATACAAAGACACACTGGGAAAAGGTGTACAAAGCTAAAGCGCCCGAGGCTGTCAGCTGGTACCGTCCCCACCTTGAAACTTCGATAGCGCTGATCAAACGAGCCGGGGCAGAGCCCGGCTCTTCCATTATTGATGTGGGGGCTGGCGAGTCAACGCTAGCCGACGACCTCCTGTCTCTCGGCTACGAGAACATCACAGCTCTCGACATCTCTCAAATCGCGGTCGACGTTTGCAAGAAGCGTTTGGGAGCCATAGCGAGTCGCGTTCGCTGGTTGGTCGCCGATGTCACAGCCCCCGACTTGAGGCTCGGCGCCTATGATGTGTGGCATGATCGCGCGGTGTTTCACTTTCTGACGACGGTTGAACAACGCATCGCCTATGTACGGAATGTCGCGCGATCAGTGAGAAGGGGAGGTCACGTGATCGTTAGCACGTTCGGACCGGAGGGCCCGTCAAGATGTAGTGGACTGGATGTCGTGCGCTATAACGCTGAGTCGCTGCATCACGAGTTCGGCAAGAGCTTTCGTCTCGTCGAAAGCGCTGAAGAGCTTCATCAGACTCCCTTCGGAACCACTCAGCAGTTTCTCTATTGCTACTGCCAAATCGGCTAAACCGGTCTCAGTGCGGAGCAACGGCTATGTCGCTCATGTCTTCCGTGTGGTGGTCAGCGATCTGAAAGCGAAGAAATTCATGAATTGGCTTTAGCGCGTCCGGGTTTCTTGTCTTAATCCGCACTCTGCCACCCGCGGGCAACTCTTCAAAGCTGTAAGAAATCTCAGCGCGCTTTTCCTTCATTGCAGGTACACCGGGCGGCACCTGGTCATGAACGAACATGGGAATCGAGAATTCCCCGTTGAAGAACATCGTGACAATGTGCTTCAGATGAGACCTGATTGCCTGTAAATTCTGGGAATCCTCGTTGTCGTTCACGGTCACTTCAATGGAACCACGATCTGAGTACAGACGAAAATGATGGGTCGTCTTGTCATGCGAAAATCCCATCGCCTCATCACCGTGCTTTTCCACGTCGTCCCGGTGCTGCGCCGCCTCTTTCATGCGTTCTTTGTGCGTGGGGCAAGACTGCATGTCTTGCGCTGCCAACTGCAGTACGCCGAACATCAGAAACGCGATTATGGTTTTCATGTTAATTTCTTTCTTCGAACTGATTTGGTGGAGTACCAGCATTCCTTACCGCGTCAGTGAGCGAATACAGCAAATGCGATTTCTTTTCCGAGCCCGGACTCTCAATGCGCTGTTCCCAGTCGCACAAAACTTTCTTCACGTATCGCCTAGTACGCTTCAGTGTCTCAATATCTGCCTCAATACCCTTGAGCTTGTCTCGGGCAAGTTGGTACACGCGGTGGCAGGAAGCGCCACCGGCATCACGAGCTTTCAGGACTTTGGCCAGCTCTGCCAGAGTGAATCCGATCCGAAGCGCCCTTTGCACTACCAGCACTCTCTCCAACGCGCTCGCGGGATAAACGCGGTAACCAGAGTCAGTTCGCGAGGCTCGTTGTAGAACGCCGATTCTTTCATAGTGTCGAATCGTGTCTGGACTCACCCCCGCCG
Organism: Candidatus Sulfotelmatobacter sp.; assembly: GCA_036269595.1. Lineage (GTDB taxonomy): Bacteria > Acidobacteriota > Terriglobia > Terriglobales > Acidobacteriaceae > Sulfotelmatobacter. The sequence continues at coordinate 35,537 of DATBEI010000026.1, read as the reverse complement.
CATTGGCCAAGGCCCCAGAACGAAGAGTTTGGAACTGCTGGTTTGCACCATAAGAACTATCAACCCCGGAATGCATTCCAGAGTCAAGGTGTTTTTGACGAAAGCGAGAGGGGTCGTGGGTTCGGGCTTCCGCCGAGTGAAAGAGGGCGAGCCCTCAACCGCGCGGTAGCTATACTTCTGTTGAAAAGGCTGGCAGCGGCGGTTTCCCGATCACCGACGATACGGTCAGTGAGACCTATTCGGGTTCGAGTGCTTCACCAGCACATGAGTGAACAGCCGCCGATGGCCAAGATGACGGATGAGCGGCATACTGGAAGGTATCGACTATTCGCGTAAGTTGATTTCAATTTGAGAGGCCGATTCCAGCCCAAGATCCCAGAGCAAATGTTGTACATCCGCGGAAGTCCACCTGGTTGATCTGGACATGTTGTCTTTCGACCTCTGCCCATACGCAGCTTTTGCTGGAGAAGTCTTTGACCAGACCAATCGGAATTCTGTTCTCGACTCGCTTACCGTCGGACTTCCGAACTGTACGAAAAAACAACACCCACGTTTCACCCTGACAGCGCTTTTCTTTCTTTAACCAACCTCGTTGATGTCTATGCGTCATTAAGGTTTCCCCTTTGTCCTTATCGTTCGGTATCCTTGGATCCTTGCATCGATAGCCGACATCGAAATACGATGATCGATATGCGTCGAGCCATAGATGACCGTGATTTGTATGGCGGGCTCATTCGCTTGCACGTACTGCACCATGCCGGCGAAAAGCCGCTCTACGGACATTGGATGATCGAAGAATTGCGCCGACACGGGTACGAAATTGGACCTGGAACGATGTATCCGCTGTTGCATAGCCTGGAGCGCAAAGGTTATTTGCGTCCCAAACAAGAACGGAGCGGCAGTCGTTACCGAAAGGTTTACCGAATCACACCGTCCGGTCGGCGTGCGCTAAGTTTGGCAAGGCGTCGTGTGCAGGAGCTGTTCGGCGAGATGTTTGCTCGTCGCTTAAATTCGTGAATTGGAGCTTCATATGAGTCCGTCTTCCGTTTCTCGTCGGCGATTCCTAACAGGTACGAGCGCCCTTGCGGGAATTGGACTCGTTGGTGCGAGCCTTGATTTGTCATGTTTTGGTCGTGGTTTGCCGGCTAGTGCCGCTCCTCAATCGCCGGAGCAAACAGGGGCAGACTACACACTGCACATTAAGAACTCGGCCATCGAGATCGCACCAAAGCGGATCATCTCGGCTACTACATACAACGGACAATTTCCTGGCCCGTTGCTTCGTTTCAAAGAGGGTCGCCAGGTTGCGGTCGATATTCATAACGACACGGCTACAACCCGAGCAATTGCACTGGCATGGTCAGAAGGTCTCAGTCGATGTAGATGGAGCCGCCGAGGAGGGCACACCGTTCATTCCTGCGCACGGCAAGCGGCGGATCGCGTTCACGCCACGTCCGGCGGGCTTCCGCTTTTATCACACGCACAATCGCGCGGGAGCAGATCTTGCTGCCGGACAATACGGCGGCGAGGTCGGTCCTGTGTATATCGAACCTGCTCACGAATCGGGCAAGTATGACCGCGAAGTCTTTCTGGTGCTCAAAGAATTCGAGCCCACGTTCAGTCGTGGGGGGGACATGCCTCAAGACTTCCTGTCACCAAGGGAGCCGAACAAGGAGATGAAAGAAGCCGGTGAATCGGCAATGAGAGCGTCACTTGCAAAGGGTATGCCACATGGATACGAAGTGGGTTATCGCTCGTTCACTATTAATGGCCGAATGCTCGGCCATGGAGAACCGATCCGGGTCAAGCAAGGCGAACGAGTTCTGTTTCACATCTTGAATGGAAGTGCGACTGAGATTCGTAGTTTGGCCTTACCAGGCCACTCGTTTCAGGTTCTAGCGCTCGACGGGAATCCGGTTCCGAACCCGACATCCGTTCCAGTGCTGTGGATTGGCACGGCGGAGCGTATCTCCGCGCTCGTTCACATGAACCATCCGGATGTTTGGATTCTCGGTGACCTCGCGGACGACGACCGCCGCCACGGTATGGGTATCGTAGTCGAGTACTCGGGCCGGAGCGGAAAGGCGCAATGGAGTGCTCCTCCGCCCTTCAAGTGGAACTACGCGCGCTTTGCGAAACCCGCCGTCACGGCGGCGGTACCGGATGAGACCTTCGACATGACATTCGCCAAAGACAACGCTGCAGACGAGGGGTTCAACCGATGGACGATCACTCGCATGGCGTATCCAATGACTGGCGCACCAGCGCCAGCCACATTTCACATGAAGCAGGGAAAACGGTATCGATTGCGGATGCGCAACGCTAGCGACGATATTCATCCGATCCATTTACATCGCCACAGCTTCGAACTAACTAGCCTGGCTGGAAACCCCACGGCCGGAATTCTCAAAGACGTATTCATGTTGGGCGGCTACCAGGAGGCCGAAGTGGATTTCGTTGCCGACAATCCAGGCATGACATTGTTTCACTGTCATCAGCAGCTCCACAGGGATTTTGGGTTTATGACCCTCTTTGACTACGTTTGATCCTCAGAAACGGACATTGCGTTTCAGGCTATCGATTCGAATTTGAAATCGGCGGGCATGGCAAATCCGTCACATTAAGGAGGTTTTCGATGGAACCAACAAAGGCCGCCTCCACTCGGACCTTACCTCTTTGGAGTGCGGCGATTGTGGCGGTGCATTTCGCTGCCGTCATATGGCATCTGTTTTTGGTTGTCAAAGTTCAACCAGGCTTTCCCGGATTCGCACCTCCGTTGCTCATTCTGGTCAATCTGGTCCCGGTCGCCGGACTCGTCGCATTTGCGAAAGGATTCCCGAAACTGGCCGGATGCATGATCACTCTTCCCCTAGCGGTAGCACTGGTCATCGGCACCTACGCTCACTTTCTCATTCCAGGCGCGGACAATATATTCCGCATGCCGCCTGGGGACTTGAGGCTCCCGTTTCAGGTCAGTGCCGTGCTGCTCGTGGTTCTGGAAGCTCTCGGCTGTTGGATCGGAATTCGAATCTTTGTGCAGACCTCCGCGCGACGTGCGTTAACAAGCTGAAAGCGAACGGCTGCTGGACGGTTGAGTTTGAAAACTTGTTACGCGGAAGGAGAGCAATTCAATGTCCCTAAATATCGACGCAATCTGGGCGGATCGTGCGGCAAAGGCCGTGTTGCTGGTTCGCGTTCTTGTCGGCTGGGTTTTCCTTTCCGAAGGCATTCAGAAATTTCTTTTTCCCGATTCCCTGGGCGTTGGGCGTTTCGTGAAGATCGGCATCCCTTGGCCGCAAGTCATGGCTCCCTTTGTTGGCGTCATCGAGATGGTTTGCGGAACGTTGCTCTTGATCGGACTGATTACGCGGCTCGCGTGCATCCCGCTGCTAATCGACATTTGCGTGGCGTTGTACTCGACCAAGATCGTCACGCTTGCAAAGAACGGGCTTTGGAGCACGTTACATGAAGCCCGCACCGACGTGAGTATGCTGCTTGGTCTGATTTTTCTGTTGCTGGTCGGCGGCGGAACGCTGTCCCTCGACGCACGTTTCTTCGCAAAGGCTGGCTCAAGTAAATGGCTAAACAGAACGTAGCAAAACTCGCCTTCCGATTCGTCCTGATCATCGGGGTCGTCAACTTCTTCGCAGACATGACCTACGAAGGAGCACGAAGTATTGTCGGACCTTTTCTTGGCTCCCTCGGCGCAAGTGCGGCAATCGTGGGTTTTGTTGCCGGATTCGGTGAACTGGTCGGCTACGGACTTCGATCAGTCTCGGGATATTTCGCAGACAAAACACACAGATATTGGGCCGTCACGTTTGTCGGATATGCGATCAACATGCTGGCCGTCCCAGCCCTGGCGCTTGCCGGCAATTGGCCTCTGGCAGCCGCGTTGGTTATCGCCGAGCGAACCGGGCGAGCGATCCGGCGACCCGCTGTGTCGATGCTCTCTCACGCCGGAAAATCCATCGGCCAAGGCTGGGTGTTTGGTCTGAACGAGGCGCTGGACCAAACTGGAGCGACGATTGGACCGCTGATTACAGCTTTCGTTTTGTACCGGCACGGCGACTATCATCACGCTTTTGCTGTGCTGCTGATTTCGGCATTGTTGTGCTTGGCTGTGCTTTTCGTTGCCTGGTTCCTTCACCGCCGTCCGCACGAGATGGAAGAATCCGCCCATCCGTCGTCGAGCCGACACTTTTCAAAAGCCTATTGGCTGTACCTGGCTGCGGGAGCACTGATTGCTGCTGGTTTTGCGGACTTCTCTCTGATCGCATTTCATTTCCAAAAGACTGCAACCGTTCCGCAGGGTCTCGTTCCCGTTTTCTATGCGGTAGCGATGGCGACGGGCGCGGTAGCTTCCTTGGTTCTTGGAAAATTATTGGACAAGCTGGGTCTCCCCATCCTTCTTGTTGCGTTTGGTGTTCCGGCATTTTTTGCTCCCTTGGTTTTTCTGCGAGGAACCACACTGGAACTCATCGGGATGATTCTTTGGGGGATCGGGATGGGAGCGCAGGATTCCTGCCTGAAGGCAGTGCTGTCCGCCGTTGTTCCTTCCGAAAAGCGCAGCACCGCCTTTGGCATTTTTGACACGGGCTTCGGCGTCGCCTGGTTTGCGGGCAGCGCCATCATGGGCTTGCTCTACGATAAATCGATTCCGGCTCTGATCCTGTTTTCCGTCGTGCTACAGCTTCTGGCGCTGCCCTTGCTTGCCTTCGCCAACAAAGAGAAAGCGTCCGAGGGCCGCGCTTCCTGACTTCACCGGGCTGGCTGGAAGAGTTCCACTGGATTTCCAGAGGGATCGTCTAGCAAGATTTCTGATCCTCCTGGTCCACTGACGATGTCATTGCGGAAGTGCAATTGACCTTTGCGAAGCCGCGCGACTTCTGCCGAGAGGTCGTCCACGCGGTTCCAGCCACCTGGCTGGGGTTTGCGTCCGTCCGGCATCGGCTTCGCCGCCCCTCCAGGCCCAAAGGGCGTGCTGAGCACAAACTCCAAGTTGCCTCGGGAGAGCATCGCAAAATTGGGTTTGTTCTCTTGCTTGATCTGAAAACCGAGATATTTTGTGTAGAACTCGACGGCAGGATCGAGTTCATTCACCATGTATCGCACTCTCACCGTGGTCATATCCACTTGCTCCTTTTGCTGTGCGTTTCCTGTGTTGATCAGGGTACTGACAGAAACGACCAGCAAAATCAGAATTCTCGTACCCATATTCATTCACCTCCAAGTCCAGACTAGAGAAAACGGGGCACCGTTGTATTGGAAAAAATTGAAGTTACCGGGCTAGCGGCAAGTGGTTGAATTTGACGTGCCAGCCCTGTTTGCGAAGATGGTTGAGGCGGCGAAGATAATCAGCGGGGCTGAAGCCGGAAAAAGCGAGGAAATCGCGGATCAGGTGCGACTGGTCAAAATAGCCATGGTTCTGCGCGAGTTGTGTCCAGTCGGGTGATGGAATTCGATGGACCACCGCCAGGACCCGTTGAAATCGTTGGACACGGTTGAAGAGCTTCGGTTTGAGGCCCACTTCGAATCGGAACAGGTCAATAAATCTACGGTCGCTAAGGCAGGCATTTCGAGCCAACTTTCGCACTACAGCTCGTGCATTATCCAGGCGAAAGCCGTCCAGTGCTAAAGACACGGCTGGATGATGCTCCAGGGGCGAAACAACCGAGATAAGAGCGACTTTTCGAGGAGCCGAAACCGGCGCAGGCGATCTCGCCGCGGATAGCCGGTCGCGGATCTCAGTCGCCCATCGTCCCCAGATCTATCGAGATCAATGTGCGTGTCCGCCAGTTCGTCAGCCGCAATCCCTAGAAACGGAAACGCGCCTCCTTGCTTGAAGTGGACGCCCATCACGGGTGCCTCTTCGGCGGTGTCTGTCACAAAAAATCCGTTATATGGCCCGGATACGATTGCGCCGGAAAAGGGGTGGCAACAATCCGGCTCCTCCGCTTTGTAAATCCGTAGTTCGTCGTCGCGGAGATTAAATACCATTTCGAACGTGCCGCTCGGGAAGATCCTCTCCTGAAAATGGGGAGAGGTCGTAGCCGTCATAGAGCCAGAAATTTTCTATGAAATCGGAAAGCGGAGGGGAAGGCTTATACGACCGAAATAACATATCAAAACCTTTATATTGGTCTGGTACCAGGCATCTGGTACCAAGCGCATTTGACCACCTGTTCAGATCTACGACCGCAACCTTGTTCACTCCACTGCATGCTAGGTACAGCCGTCGATCGGGAGTCGCGACCATGTTGCGAACCACACCACCGCCGGATGGGATCGCTTTTGTGCTGAAGCTCTCCGATTTGGGATCGAACCTGACCAGAGTATTTGGCTTCACCCCCGACTCGCTATACCAGACGTCGCCATCACTCGTGACTGCAATTCCGTACGGTTCTGACTGTGCGCCTCCCGGCGACGCCCATTCCTTCATCAATTTTCCGGCCCTTGGATCAAAGTGTCCCAGGTAGCCACGCGCAAAATCGGTGTAATAGATCGTGCCGTCAGGCGCAAGCGCGATCCGCCGCGGGCGCGCGTTCGTTGCTGGCAAGGTGTACTCACGGATTGTCATTGTGTTCGGATCAATGCTGGCCAGCTTGTTCGTACCGAATTCACAGAAGAAAGGCACATTGCTCTGGGTAACCACAATGCCGTGTAGGGGACAGCGTGTGGCGTAGGCGATTTGGTCATGTTCATCTTGCCCGTTTTGGGATCGAGGCGTCCGATAAAGTTGGCCTCTTCATTCGTAAACCACAGGATGCCATAGTGATCGAATACGGGCGTGTGCGGATCGATTTCCGTTCCCTGCGGTGGGCGATACTCGGTGATCTCTCCGCTCTTTGGGTCGAGCTTGCCGATATAACCGCCGGAGATTGCGGTGAACCAGATGTTGCCTTCTTTGTCGGCCACGAGACCGTGAGGCCGGGAACCCCGAGTCTTCAAGGGATATTCCTTGAACTCTCCGGTCTTCGGATCAAGCCGGCCCAGTTTGTTCACGCCCTGGCCCGTGTACCAGAGCGAGCCATCGGGTGCCAGCGCCGGATCGTGTGGTCGTGACCGCGCGGTCGGAACCTCATATTCCTTGATCTGCACGTTCAGAGTTCCCACCGTGGCGAATACGGCAACTGTGGCGGCCAATACGAACGAGTTCAGTTTGCGCAGAGACATGGGGATCTCCTTATACGAAAATTGTAGTCCTGCATTCCGGTTCTTTCTCAGGCTGGGTCAGCTAGACAAGCCACTTCTCTATCGCCTTCACTACTGCGCGGGTGCAGTCCCGCACACCGGAACGCTGAAAATCATTTACGACCTCTTGATGCCCAAACATGATCGACACGGGAGGCCCCCATGTTAATTCGCCATTCACCTGATCTTCAGGCAGACAACAGTATATTGCCTTGGTGCTGCGCGGCCCTAAGGGTCGCACTAGATTTGGTGAGCGTAATATCCACAAGATGGAGAGCGAAACATGAAAACATTTGCGGGATTTTGTATCACAGTATTGATTTTCGGATCCTTTGCACGTTCACAGAATCAGTCCAGCACGCCTGATTGGGCTCCCTTACTTTTGGTCCAACAGGTTCCGTTGCCGAACGTGGGAGGGCGTATCGACCATTTCACGTTCGACGGAAAGCGGAAACGCGTTATAGGAGCTGCTCTCGGCAACAATACGGTCGAAGTTGTAGACACATTTGCGGGTCGCGACATACACAGCGTTACGGGCGCTGCCGCCCCTCAAGGCGTGGTTTACGTGGGCGAGTTCAATAAGCTCTTCGTCGCGAATGGCACAGATGGAAAGCTCAGAATCTACGATGGAGATTCGTTCAAACTCCTGAATACGGTGGACATCGGAGAGGACGCCGACAATGTGCGATACGATCCCATAGAAAAGAAAGTTTATGTAGCGTTCGGTGGAGACGAAGATGGCGGTATTGCCGTGCTGGAGGCCGCGAGTGGGAAGCGTTTGGAGGATGTGGCTAAGCTCGATGCCCACCCTGAATCGTTTCAGATCGCTACTTCAAAGCCCGTGATCTACGCGAATATCGCGACCAAAGCGAAAGTTGTGCTGATTGATCGGAATACACGTAAGGTCACGGATTGGCCATTGAAGAATGGAAAATCCAACTACCCGATGGCGCTCGATGAAGCTGATCATCGAATCTTCGTAGTAACGCGAAGGCCCGCACAGCTCGTAGCAATCGACACAGATACCGGTTCAATGGTTGCGAGCGTCCCGTGCGTCAATGACGCGGACGACATCTACTACGACACCGGACGAAAACGTATCTATATTCCCGGAGGGGAGGGCTTCATCACCGTCATCCAGCAAAAGGACGCTGATCATTACCAGGCACTGGCAAAAATCCCAACAACGATCGGAGCGCGTACGGGCTTGTGGTATGAGAAACGAGATCGGTTCTATCTAGCTGTGCCCGCGAGTTCGAAAGAAGGAGCCGCCCTATGGGTCTACGCGCCCGAAGATTAGGAGAGACTATGATCTGGGGGTCTAAGATCTGTTTAATTGCTGCCAGCTTGCTCATTGCTGGTAGCGGGATTGCGTTTTCGCAAGAGGGGGGAAAGCAACCGCTTCGGCTCGTTCAGACGATCCCTTTGCCGAATGTCAAAGGCCGTCTCGACCACATGGATGTGGATGTCAAAGGTAAACGCCTGTTCGTTGCGGGGTTGGAAAATGGCACCTTTGAGGTGGTTGACCTGCAAGCTGGCAAGTGGGCCCGCAGCATTCTCGGATTCAAGAAGCCGCAAGGGGCATTGTTCGTCCCGGAACTAAACAAGCTGTTTCTGGCAAGCGGCGATGACGGGATGCTCCGAGTATTTCGAGGGAACACGCTGGAACTTCTCGATTCGATCCATCTTGAACCAGGACCGAACCGCGTGGTCTATGAACCGAAGTCGAAGCTCGTTTACGTCGGCTATGGCGGCAAGGACGCTGGGAAAGACTACGGAGAAGTCGGAATCATCGACGCCCGGCTGGATAAGCACGTCGGTGACATCAAGGTCGTGGCTCATCCCTCTGAGCTTTTGCTAGACAAAGCTGGAAACACGCTTTTTGTTTTCATTTCCATCGCCAATAAACTCCAGATAATTGACACCAACAAACAAGCGGTTCTATCCACCTGGCCGGTAACAAGCCAGCGCCCCGGCGATGCCGCGTTCGACGACTCCACCTCGCGATTATTCATCGGGACTCGGACACCTGCTGAAATGATTGCCATAGATTCGAATTCGGGCAAGGAAGTCGCTCACCTCCCAACGCCCGAGGGGATGGACGGCGTCTACTTTGATGCAGGACGCAAGCGGGTCTACGTCTCGGGAGGGCGAGATTTACCGGTTGGTTTTGCATACGTCTATCAACAGAAGGACGCTGATCACTACGAAACAATAGGAAAGATTTCTACGCGCGGCGGGGCGGGCACATCCTTCTGGTCGCCCGAGCTAAATCGTTATTACGTCGCCGCTCACGCGACTGAGAAAGAAGAGGCCGCGATTCTGGTATATGCACCGCATGATTGAAAGGAGTCTTTGCGGGGCAGATCTCGGAAGCGCGAACAAAACTGGTCTTGCCAGAAATCCAGTTGCCGAATTACGACGATCGGCAGCATTTCGTAGGAGGGATAAATTGCGACAATCGCTAAAGGTTTGCATGGTGATGTTGACTTTGTGTGTGCCAACGCTGAAGGCGCAGGAAAAGCTACCACTCAAATTGATCACAACAACCCCGATGCCGGGTTTCACAGGCGATTTCGACCATTTTGGCTTAGACCGCAAGGGGAACCGTTTATTTCTCGCGGCTGAGGAACACAAGACGGTCGAGGTGTTCGACCTTCGGACGGGCGCGCGGATTCACAGCGTAAAGGTCGGCGGTTCAAATCCGCCCTCTGCAACTAGAAGTTTTTTTGTCCGACCCGGACACATGGGTAACAGAATGTACCGGCTACATAGGTGACAACCTTGGGCCGAAGGGGTTGTCGAGTGGTTCCAGCATACGAGTATCGAGATCGAAGTATCCCAGATCATAATCCATAAAGCTGACCAGCCAAATATCGTCGTGAACTTCTTTAATGCCGACCGCCTGGCCGGCGAAGACGGTGCTGAAGTTAATCTTTTTGTTCCCCAAGCAAATGCGACCGCAGTTGGTGACGACAATGACCTTGTCGTGGAAGGGATAGTCGATGTCGGGCAATCCCCGGTAAGGACGGGTGGAGGCTTGATAGACCTCGGCCGGGCACTTCATGGCTAAGGCCTCGTGCGGGCGTTCCTGGTTGAAGATCTCGATGAAGTCATCGAAGCGAGCCTGCTGCTGCAGGAAGTTGCGAGCCGGAGGCTTAGTGGCTTCTTTCTTCAAGGTGAGATGCATGCGTTCATGACGACCATTTTGCTGGGGATGGCCGGGTTGAATGCGTTCGATGCCAATGCCCAGGCGCAGCCACCAGACGGCGAGTTTGCTCAAGTGGAACAGAGCGTGGGCGGATGCGAAGGGCACGCCATTATCGCTGCGGATGTTAGCGGGCAGGCCGCGTTCCTGGAAAAGCCTCTCAAATGCGGTGAAGGCGAAGTCTTCGCAGGTGGAGGAGAGAGCTTCGCAGCACAACAGGTAACGACTGGCGTGATCGGTGACGGTGAGCGGGTAGCAGTACTGGCGGTTGCCCAGCAAGAACTCGCCTTTGTAATCGGTGCACCAGAGTTCGTTGGGACGCTGCCCTAAAGACAGAGCTGTGCCCTGGGCGCGCGGCCGCGAACGGCTGCTGCGCCGCTCTACCAGGCCGTGGCGATCCAACACGGCATGGATGGTGCTTTTGGCGGGGAGCTTGATGTCCGTGAAGCGGCGCAGCAGCCGCTCGCGGATCTTGCGAGCACCCCAGCTGGGATGCTCGTGCTTCACATTGAGAATGTAGTTCTCCACCTGAAAAGGGAGTTGGTGAGCATAGCGATAGGGACGACGGCTGCGATCGGTGAGACCTTGCACGCCGCATTGCTGGTAGCGGTCGAAGATCTTGTAGCCGGTCTTGCGGGAAATGCCGAACTCGCGGCACAGTCCTGACATGGTCTCGCCCGCCAGCCGGCGGGCAACAAACTGAAGCCTCTCATCCATTACCGAACACTCCTTCCACGGCATCCACTTCCTCCCCTGAAAAAGGAAAAAAGTGTAACCCATGTGTCCGGTACGATCTGTCACCTATGTGTCGGGTCGCTCATTTTCCTTTCAGCTGCTTCGCGATACCCTGCAACCATCCCAATTGACAAACGCACCTAAAGAGTCCCCGGCCTCGAGCCCCGTCGCTCCGCCATTCTCAAGACGGTGCTCAAAGTCAGTGACCGTGATGAAGGGTATGGCCGATGTGGTGCATCGAGATGTGCACTGCCACCAAGAACACACCGACGCCGCCAACGAGGAGGATTTTGAGTCGACTAGAGAGGCCGACGCCGATTATCTCGTTGTCAGGATCGGACATCGCCTTTACCGTTGCTGTTCGTAGTGGCTGACATCGCTTTTCCTGCCTACGTCGCCCATAGAGGGTCAGGCCCCATAGTTTGTATACCGACAGCGTGGTGATCACGAACAGGACCAGTAGACCGCCAGCGGCATGGATCGCGAGTGGCATCCCCGCCGCCCGGAGACCGGCATCAGACAATTTGGCCTCTGCGGCTCGGCGGGCGGTAGAGTCAATCAGAGGCACCTTCTCCAGCAAAACGATGGTGGCAAAGGTCGTAAGCAAGAGTTTCACTAGGACCCAATAGTGCCGGAGCAAACCCCACGGAGTCCCTAATGACTGGATAAGTCCGCTCAGCAGCACCGGCTCACGTTTCATGACTTCCTCGCAGAAGCGAAAAGGAAGGGTCTCGGGCTGGCTATGTCCGATCACCTTACATGGGCGCGCATGAACATGAGTCCGACAGACATTTCCGATGTGTCCGGCGCAACGTATACCTATTTGCTGAATGGGCATTCTCCCAATGGAAACTAGACTGGCTTGTTCCAACGCGGTGAACGGATACGCCTCCGCTTCATCAACGCCTCTTCGATGACTCTTTTCGATGTTCGCGTGCCCGGTCTGCAGATGACAGTGGTGCAGGCCGACGGAAACGACGTCGAGCCCGTAACTGTGGATGAATTCCGCATTGGCGTTGCTGAAACTTATGACGTGATCGTTCAACCCAAAAACAACATTCCCTACACCATCTTTGCGCAATCCGAAGATCGCAGCGGCTACGCGCGTGGCACGATTGCTCCTACGGTGGGTATGACCGCTGCGGTTCCCCCGATGGACCCGCGTCCCATGCGCTCGATGGTGGACATGGGGATGGGCAACATGGCGGGAGGTATGGCGGGTAAGGCCGCCGCAAAAGACAAGGAAGGTACGGCCGGAATGAATGTGGGTAGTAAGAGTATGGCAGGTATGGATTTGGGGCCCGGCTCGGCCGAGCAAGCGCACACTAGAAATCAAAACCAGCAGACAACGACCGGAACGAAGATGCGCGGCACTGGCACAACCCCATTTCCTCAACCGGGTCCGAACATCATGCCGGTTCTGACAGTATCCGAGGCAGCGAATACTGAAGCAAAGCTGAAGCCATCGAACCCAGTACGTATGCACGTGGGACCGCAAGTTGATAACGTGGCGATGCACGTTAGCGAGCGGTTGAATGATCGAGGCGATGGGCTAACCGACAATGGACGGCGCGTACTCACGTACGCTGATCTTCGCGCGCGTTACCGAGGAGTGGATGGAAGGCCGCCCACTCGTGAGATCGAACTGCACCTCTCAGGCAACATGGACCGTTACATCTGGGGATTCAACGGTCAGAAATTCTCAAGCGCTGAGCCGACTGAATTGAAGCTCGGCGAGCGCGTGCGGTTCGTGCGGTTCGTGCTCATCAATGACACCATGATGGAGCATCCGATCCACTTGCATGGCTTGTGGAGTGAGTTGGAAAATGGGCACGAAGGGTTCAATCCCTATAAACAGACGATTATCGTCAAACCAGGGGAACGTCTGACCTACCTGGTGAGCGCGGATACGCCGGGTCATTGGGACTTTCACTGTCATTTGCTCTATCACATGGAAGCTGGAATGTTTCGCACTGTGGTCGTGTCATGAGCGACCGCACGAAATTCCGTTGCTGCGTTGCTCGGGCTCAACCGGGCGTCCTTCTCTGCGGTGCGGGTCGTCGTTTGGCTAATGTCATCTTTCTGCACACCAACAGCAAAAGCGCAAGCGTCAGCGCCGCAATCGTCCGGCAAAATTACCGCCACTCTGCCGGGCCTCGAACCGCCAGTTGAAGACAACCAGGTTTTCGTCCACGCGCGACTTGACGAGTTTGAAAGCCGTACAAACGGCCCCGACAACGAGTTGCGATGGGATGGAGAGGGATGGATCGGTACGGACACGAACCGACTCTGGCTAAAATCGGAAGGCTTCATCAATAACAACGGTATAACCAGCGATGGGGACCATGAAGCGCTGTATGATCGCCCGATTCCTCATATGCGTTATTTTGACGCGCAGTTTGGCGTCCGGGCCGACCTGGATTCGGGTCCAACTCGTACCTGGGCAGCACTAGGGATTGAGGGACTTGCACCATATCGCTTCGAGTTGGCGCCAACCCTCTATATTCGGGGCGGCGGTCGCATTGCTGGGCGGGTGACCGGCTCCTACGATTTGTTACTCACCCAAGCGTTGGATACTGCAACCAGAGGCGGAGTTGAACTTCTACAGTGAGAATGACCGTTCACGCCAGATAGGATCAGGTCTCTCGGACCTGGATACAGGTGTGCGTCTGCGCTACGAGATCAAGCGCAAATTCGCTCCGTACATAGGGTTTGCCTACAGCGGAAGTATGGCAACTCGGCCCGCTATTCGCATCAGGTGGGAGAAACCACAAGCGCCCCCGTTTCGTATTCGGGCTTAGGCTGTGGTTCTGAAAACTCCAACGCGATATCACGTGGTAGGGGCAATTTGAAGACTTAAGGACTCTTATTCAGACGCGGCGCGCCCTAGCTGGTGGCCTCTAGCAACCGTATTGAGGTGAAACGATGTTGGACATGATCGCATGGATTTCGTTAGGTGCGGCATTCGCCTGTGCCATCGTCATCACCATAGATGAAGGTTTTCATCCACAGAAAATGTGGATCATGAACGTCGTCTGGCCGGTGACCGCGCTGTACTTCAGTGTGTTCGCCCTGTGGGGTTATTTCAGGGCAGGCCGCAAAATGACAAAGTCGGCTATGGCCAAGATGAGCGAGCAGCACCACACGCAGAAAATGGAACGGGCCCGTCGTGCGCCGACACTCACACAGACCGCTATTTCTGATTCCCACTGCGGTGCGGGATGTACCCTCGGCGACATCATCGCGGAATTCAGCCTCTTCGGTTTGGGTTCGACGCTCCTAGGTAAGACACTCTATGCGGAGTTCGCTGGGGACCTGCTGCTCGCATGGCTGCTGGGGATCGCATTTCAATACTTCGCCATCAGGCCCATGCGCAACATTTCGGTGATGCAACGATTGATAATAGCGATCAAATCCGACACGCTATCAATCCTCACTTTCGAGATCGGGCTCTTTGCCTGGATGGCACTGACCTTCTTCGTGTTCTTCCCGAATCCGCACCTAAAGCCAACACAACCAGGCTATTGGTTCATGATGCAGACCGGCATGGTGCTGGGGTTCTTCACTTCCTACCCCATAAACTGGTGGCTCATAAAGACTGGCTGGAAAGAGGCAATGGGATGATGATCACCTCTTTCTCGAAGCCAAATTCAAGGCGGTTAGAATTCCTGCCCTTCACCTGAGTCGCGGCTTCGAGTTCAAGTCCCGTTGTTCCCCTCAGTCTCCACCGGAAAAACGTCAGGCTTCGTGAAGCTCGTTCTGAAACTTCGTTTAGAACTTAGAGCCTGATGCGCTATACTCGAAGCCATGCGATCTCGGGCGTCTCGAACAATCGTTACGCTTGCCCTGCTGACCTGCCTTATTTGTCCGCTCCTTGAGACGTTCGATACCTGGGATCACACGATTCAAACCGGGAACGATACTGAATATGGTTTGGTAGTTCTCGCATTGTGCGTGGGAGTGGCATATTCGTTTTCACGCTTCGTCTTCAAGTCCAGGCCGTTCGCCTTTGTCGCAAAGAATCTCTTCGCTTCCTGCGGGCAACAACCTTTCCGTTCATCCGGTCTCAGTCTGCTACTTTGCCACGCGACGAGCCCACCTTCCCTCCCGCTGCGTATCTAGAACTCATCAAAAACTCCTCTCGAAACACTCCCCCAGGGATTGGTCCGTTCTGTCCTTTGGAGATCGCTGGTTCGTTCGACTAGAGTCCCGGCTAAGGCCGTCAGGCTATCTGTCGATCATTGTTTGTTCGGAGCAAGTTTATGTACACGACTCGCAAAATGAGCCTCTGTTTTTTTGCAGCCATGATTTTGTCAGGGTGCGCCGCCCGGCGATACCAACCTGTCCCTATCGTCCCGACTGAGACAGCTTCGAGGCTGGAGAAACTAACTCTTGGTGACGAAGAGTTGCATGCGTTTGTGGAGAAGAACGTTGGTCACCCGGTTACGCCGTGGCCGCCGAAAACCTGGAATCTCGCGACGCTCTCCCTTGCTGCTTTGTATCTCAATCCCTCGTTGGAAAGTGCTAAGGCGCGCGTTGAAGAAGCGCAGGCAGCGATTGTGACCGCTGGGGCGCGGCCAAATCCTAGTCTAAGTGTCACGCCCGGCCTTCCGAGCCCGTATTTGTTCAATTTAGACTTTTCCGTACCGATTGAAACGGCGGGGAAGCGCGGGCATCGCATTCAAGTCGCTCGTAGTCTCGATGAAGCTGCTCGGCTCGATCTTGCGGATTCCGCTTGGAAGGTTCGCAGCGGAGTTCGCCTTGCACTGTTGAATTACCTTCTCACTTCTCGAAGTTTGGACTTGGTGCGCTCCGAAGAGCAAATTCGCGAGGACCAAGCAAATATTTTGGAGCAAAGGCTTCTGGTTGGCGAGATACCAAGATCGGAAGTGGACCTTGCCCGCATCGGGCTTTCCAAAACGCACTTGGCGATCAACTCTGCCGAGGGCCAGTTCGCCGAAGCCAAGGCAACGCTGGCCGCTTCTATTGGGATTCCGGTCAGGAGCCTTCAGGGTCTCGATTTCTCATGGTCTGAACTAGATTCCCCGCCGAGTACAGAATCCCTCTCGCCAGAACAGATTCAACGAGAAGCCATTCTAAATCGACTAGATGTCCGCCGCTCTCTCGCGCAATACGCCGCAGCGGAAGCCGATTTGCAGCTCGAAATTTCCAAGCAATATCCAGACATTCAAATCGGACCGGGTTACACCTACGAGGAGAAGAATAACTTTTTCACGCTCGGGCTCTCGACCACATTGCCTGTCTTCAACCGCAACCAAGGACCCATCGCTGAGGCCGAAGCTCGACGCAAAGAAGCGGCAGCCGCTTTTTTGGAGAAACAGGCGCAAGTCATCGCCGGAAGCGAACGAGCGCTGGCCCTCTATGTCGCTGCGCTAAAGGAACTGGCCGAAGCCGACCAATCTCTTCGCAAGCTACAGGACGCTCATCTGCAAATGATGGAGCACGCAGTCCGGCTCGGCGAGGAAGATCGGCTGGGGCTTAACGGTGTGCAAATCGAGAGTTCAGTCGTGGCTCGGGCGCGGCTGGATGCCCTTGCGCGAGCGCAGAGCGCTCTCGGCGAGCTGGAAAATGCTGTCCAGCGTCCGCTTGATCCGGGCGACATGTTTCCCATTAATCCCAAATCTCCGGCACTGAACAAACTGCCCCAGGAGTCCAAACGATGAACCCCAGCCCTAGGCTTGTAGCCATCGAATCGACTGGCCTTTTCATCATCGCTCTCCTGACGCTCACATTCCTCGGAGCTTGCCAAAATCGCCTCGATAAAGACGATGCGGACCGCCAGGCTCAAGCCAAGAAAGGGCCGGCCCAAATCTCTGTTGAGAACGGACAAACAGTCCTTACCCTCGATACGCCGACGCAAAACCGTCTAGGACTTAAAGTTTCAACTCTCACCGCAACCCTCACTCGCGCGCAGGTCACGCTTCCTGCTGTCGTTCTCTCCGTTCAAGGCCTCGCGACATTTCGCAACGGTTATGTCACGACGCAGGCGCAACTTCAAAAATCAAGGGTCGAAGCAGACGTTGCTCGCAAGGAATACACACGTCTGAAGTCTTTATTCGACCAAAATCAGAATATCTCCGAAAAGTCGCTCCAATCCGCGGAGGGTACTCTGCAAGCGAATGAAGCGGATGTTCATGCGGAGGATCAGCAGTTGAATCTGCAAGAATCTGTCCTTCGGCAGGAGTGGGGCAGCGTCGTAGCGAAATGGGCGGTGGAAAGCTCACCTAAACTTCAGCGCGTTTTCGATCAACGTGAAGTGCTGGTGCAAATGACGATGCCGTCCGGTGCAACGTTTGGGGCACCAAAGACCATTTCACTTGAAATCCCTGGCGGAACCCGAACGGAAGCGAGCCTTGTTTCAACCTTTCCTAGAGTCGATCCACGAATTCAAGGCACGAGCTTCCTCTACATTGCTCCTGCTCATTTAGGTCTCGCTCCCGGTGTGAATTTGCTCGGTCATCTTTCGGTCGGCAGTCAGATGAAAGGGCTGATCGTACCTACATCGGCAGTTGTTTGGTCCGAGGGGAAGGCTTGGGCATACCAGCAGACGGCGTCCGACCGTTTTTCCCGTCGTGCTGTGTCTACTGATGCTCCTGTCGAAAAAGGCTTTTTTGTCACACAAGGTTTCTCAGCGGGGGACCGAGTCGTGACACAGGGGGCGCAGGCTCTGCTCTCAGAGGAATTGCTCTTACATGGCCAGGGCGGAGGCGAAACCGATGTGGATTGAAATAGGGTCCGTCCAATGCTAAGTGCTATCGTCCGTTTCTCAATCCGTTTCCGGGGTATTGCGATTTCGCTCGCGTGTGCCCTCCTAGGCTACGGTATCTTTTCTCTCTCCCACGTGCCTTACGACGTTTTCCCTGAGTTCGCGCCTCCCGAGGTGTCCATCCAGACCGAGGCACCCGGTCTTTCCCCAGAACAGGTTGAGGTTCTGGTCACTCAGCCGATAGAGAATGCCATCAACGGCGTTGCCGGAATTGAGACTTTGCGTTCGAGGTCGATCCAAGGTCTTTCCGTCGTCACAGTTGTTTTCCGTTCCGGCAGCGACATCTATCGCGACCGCCAAGCCGTGACCGAACGTTTGTCCAAAGTCGCGAGCGAACTCCCTACAGGCGTGCAACCACCACTCATGACTCCTCTCACTTCCTCGACGACCTGGGTCATGGAGGTTGGTCTTACGTCCGACAAACAATCACTTATGACATTGCGAACGATTGCGGACTGGACCGTCAAACCGCGCGTGTTGGCGGTTAGCGGCGTTGCCGGAGTGGAAGTCAATGGAGGCGAAGTCCGCCAGCTTCAATTCCAGTTCGATTCCCAGCGGCTCGTTCAATACGGAGTAAGCGTAGAGGAGGTAATCGCCGCCGCGCGACGGGCTACAGGAGTTCGCGGGGCTGGTTTTGTCGATACTCCCAACCAGCGAATCGTTCTGCAAACGGAGGGGCAATCGGTCACAGCCGCGGAACTCGCCCGCACAGTTCTCGTCCATCACAACGGTGCAAACGTGACGCTCGGAGACGTTGCACGAGTAGTGGACGCTCCAGCGCCGGCCATCGGCGCCGCTTCGATCAGAGGAAAACCGGGCGTCATCTTGATAGTTGACGATGCGTACGGTTCGAATACGCTCGAAGTCACGCACGGCGTCGACAAGGCGCTGGCCGACCTGGGTCCGAGCCTCGCAGCACAGGGAATCTCCATCCACCCGGAAGTGTTTCGCGCGGCGGACTTCATCGATGTCGCACTTCATAACGTCCGCGATTCGTTGCTCATCGGCGCGGTCCTCGTGGTCGTAGTTCTGTTCCTGTTTCTCTTCAACTTTCGCACCGCGGCGATCTCCTGCACCGCTATTCCGCTCTCTCTGCTCGCAGCAGTAATTGCACTCGACAAGATGGGCTTGAGCCTAAACACGATGACGTTGGGAGGTCTTTCGATTGCCATCGGCGAGGTCGTGGACGATGCGGTGATTGATGTCGAGAACATCTATCGTCGCCTGCGCGAGAATCGAGCGTCGCCGAACCCGCGCTCGACGTTTCAAGTCCTGCTCGATGCTTCAATCGAAGTGCGGAGCGCTGTAGT
The DNA here is from genome assembly GCA_036269595.1 of Candidatus Sulfotelmatobacter sp. GTDB lineage: Bacteria > Acidobacteriota > Terriglobia > Terriglobales > Acidobacteriaceae > Sulfotelmatobacter. The sequence goes on along the minus strand of DATBEI010000026.1, from coordinate 16,303 downwards.
CTACGCAACGTTCGCAGTGATTCTGGTCTTCCTCCCCGTTCTGAATATGTCGGGGTTGGCTGGGAGGATATTTGGGCCTCTGGGTGTGGCCTACATCTGGGCAATCCTGGCGTCACTCGTAGTGGCCTTGACCGTTACACCTGCCCTTTGCATGCTTCTGTTGGGCGAGCGCGATCTCCCGCCGCAAGAACCGCCCGCCGTCCATTGGATGAAGAGCGGGTATCACGAACTGCTGATCCGCATCGAGAGAGTGCCTCGGCTATTGATGGCAGCCGTCGCCCTTTTTGTTGCGCTAGGGATCGCAACTCTATTTCAGCTCAGTGAATCGTTCCTGCCCGAATTGCGGGAGGGTAACGTCACCGTACACATGACCGCGGTCCCCGGAACCTCCCTTCAGGAATCAATGCGACTGGGGGACCGCATCACGGAAGCTCTGCTGAAAATCCCTTCCGTGCAATCGGTCGCTCAACGTGCAGGGAGAGCCGAACTAGGGACCGACACCATGGGAACCCATGAGAGTGAAATAGATGTGAACTTGAAGGCCCGCAACGGACAGCAGGTGAAGGTGGCACAGGCGGGCATCCAGGAAGTCATCTCCCAGCTTCCTGGTCCGATACTTGCCTCCAACAGTTTTCTGACTGAACGGATTAACGAGACTTTATCCGGCTATAGGACCCCGGTCGTGGTCAACGTTTTTGGCAACGACTTGGACCAACTGGACCAGGAAGCAGGAGAAATTGTCCGCGTGCTGAACAGCGTGCGTGGCGCGGTCCAGATCCAGGTCCAATCTCCGCCCGGCATGCCTCAGATTTTAGTGCGGCTGCGCAAGGACGACGTCGCCCGCTGGGGCTTTGATCCGCTCGAAGTCCTCGATGTTATTCGGACTGCTTATGGCAGCGAGACTGTCGGGCAAATTTACGAAGGCAATCGGGTTTATGACGTTGCTGTCGTTCTTGCCCCCAGTAGCCGACCCAGAGTGACTGAAATAGGGGCGTTGCCGTTGCGAAGTCCCGACGGAAACTACGTCGCTCTGAGGCAACTCGCGGATATTTCCGAGTCGTCTGGCCGTTACGTCATCTTGCATCAGGGCGCACGGCGCGTACAGACCGTCACTTGCAATGTTCAGGGGCGGGCCGTGGATTCCTTTGTGGCTGAAGCGCAGAAGCGCATCTCTCAGATGTCCTTCCCTTCCGACACTTATGTGGAGTTTTCCGGCACTGCGGCGGCACAGGCTCAATCCCGCCGAGATCTGCTGGTGAACTCTTTGCTAGCAGGGCTTGGGATCGTCCTGCTCTTATCGGTCGTCATGGGCAACTACCGCAACCTCTTGCTGGTCCTCGCGAACTTACCCTTTGCGCTGGTTGGAGGAGTGCTCGCTGCTTTGTTGACCGGCGGCAATCTCTCGCTTGGGTCTCTCGTCGGTTTCGTCACCTTGTTCGGAATCACTTTACGCAATTCCATCATGTTGATTTCGCACTACGAACACTTAGTTGAAATGGATGGCATGAACTGGGGATTGGATACTGCTCTCCGTGGCGCTTCCGAACGCCTCGCACCAATCTTGATGACAGCCTTGGTGACTGGCCTTGGCCTATTGCCCTTGGCCATCGGCAGTGGAGATCCAGGCCGTGAAATCGAGGGTCCAATGGCCACCGTGATTCTTGGAGGACTCGTGACCTCAACTCTATTAAACCTGCTGATCTTACCCACACTCGCGTTGCGCTACGGCAGATTCGAGGCTAGGCAGGAATCTTGATGAGAATGCATGCGACTTTCTCAAGGAGCTTCAAACATTATGCTGATTGTTCGAGAGAGAAACGCTCTTCGGCATTTTTTGCATTCGCTGCTAGTCTGCGCCGCCCTAGTTTATGGTCCGAGGCCGTTGTTTGGTCAGACAGCCGACTCATCCGATGAGCGGGCACAGGAGGCACAATCGGTTTCGGCTACGTCCTCATCATCTGGATCAGGCCGCGGAAGACCCGCAACAACCATCCACACAATCCATAATCTGCGGCGTGACGCATCTCGGGCAGTGCCTCAAAGATATCGACCATGATCAGGCCGGCATCTGGACTAGCCCATTGCGCGTCTCGCCCCGAGACGCATTCTGGCTTGTGCCGTTTGCCGCTGGCACGGGAGTTGCTCTCCACTACGACGCACAGGCAACAGCAGAATCTCGGTATCGACAAGAGTCGGATCGATTCGAGCAATATCATCTCTGGCTTCGGTTCGTCCTACGTCTTGCTTGGAGGTGCCGCCGGGTTCTACTTCCTCGGGCTGGGAACTCACAACCAGCGCCTTGCCGAAACAGGGCGTCTGGGAGCAGAAGCGGTGTGACTGCACGCCAGCATTTTCCATCAGACGTGCTTGTCGGAGGCACTTTCGGGTATTTGATCGGTGGGTACGTGGTCCGTCATCACGCAGCGGAAAACGTTGGTTCGGGGTTTTCCTTTGTTCCTGTCATGGATGTGTCTACTCATACTTACGAGGCCAACATCGAGCTACGGCCCGACCAGTTAGAGTTGGCGAAGCTTGGTCGGCTCGTGAACCGGATGCGCCTGAAATAGATGAACCTGGAACCTAACATCCTTTGCCGCATCTCCCGGAGAACGCAAAGGCAAAGGGCAAGCGAGGAATTTTATGAATCTAACATTTCTTAAAGCGCTGGTCGCGTTCGTGCCAGCATGCATGGTGTTTTCTGGTTCGGTCGTGTTGTTTCGTAGAGGAAAGACAGCGTTCACTTTCTTACAGCTACTCGGTGCCGGATGTCTCGTGGTGGTCGTCCTTACGCACCTCTGTGAAGCCCTTCTTCTGTTTCCTTGGATGCATGGGGGGCTTGAAAATAGCGTTGGACATTACCTGGATTTATGGAGTGCTGTTTCTGGTCTCACCTTGTTTCCCACAGGATATTTGCTTCATGCGCTTGCAAGCCGACACGCCCAAGGGCATTGAATGTGCGAGCCAAGATTTGCTTGCTTGGTCCGACAGACGTGTCCTCCTGCCAGAGGGCAAGTTCATCCTATTTAGGAAATTCGTAGACGCATGATTCCCTTTCCCCAAGGAAATGTGTTGGAGATCGGCGTCGGACCTGGCGTCAATTTCGTTCACTATGATCCACACTAGAGTGAGCAAGCTGTACGCGCTTGAAGCGAACCCGATGACGATGGTGTCGGTTTTGGGATCGCGTAGGATCGTTTGTGGACTCAACCCCAACGCGCAGAAAAGCTGTCCGCCCGGCCCAAAATCCGGGCCCAAGATAAGACCGTCTACCACGACTTTTAAAGCACTTACGCAGCCACCTAAGACCTGTTAAGTCGTTATAAACACTCATTACCGCCAGTCTGAAAAGGCTGCGCTCCGGTTGAGACCGTTCGCACTCGATTTGTATTGTCCCCACAGCTTAGGCAGCAGGACTTCACGATGCGGCACGATCATCCTCAGACCCTGCGAAGACGATTGTCGCTACTAAGGTGGCATGAGTCACAACATCTGGGGTAGGAGCGCTGCGACCGGGCGAGCATTACGGATCTCTTCATTTTTATTTTTGGGCGGTTCAAAATCATTCTCGATGTAGTCGTTCCCCAGATCCTCATTCGAGGGGGAGCAAATGCAGTAATTGGTCTTTTTCAGTAGGGGACGCAAACGAGAAAGGGAAGTCTACGCGCTGGTGTCAGGATCGCCAAGGAGTGCCAGCAGGCGTGTGTTAGTCAGATATGCGTAGCCGCACAGATAGCCGATGATGTCCGCGCCGAGAAGCCGAGCTTCTAGTCATCAGTAGGCAAGAATTCGACCGTGCAGAGCCAGTCTGTCTCGTCTTGCCAGTGACTCCAAAACATCCCTGCGATTCGTTCTCAAGATCGACAATCTCCCAGTTTTCCGGCTTCCCGTGCCAAGACTCGCGGTACAAGGACGGTACAACATGGGCGTGTTCTCTAGCGTTCTCACCAGTTCCTTACAGGGCATTGCAGAGCGACCGCTGCCTTGTAATTACAACGTGATCCAGTTTGTTTGCGCCCTTTCACGGCGGTAACACAGACGAAAAAGCATCGAGAATCAGGACACCGTCCGCTGTGTCTTTTTTGTGTCCTTTATAGTTAGACGCGTTTCGATTTCTCCAACTTTTCCAACGTTGTCGGAAGCCGTCCATGCGGGTCTTTTGATCGTTAAGTTATTGTGGCGACTGCAGTTGGTAACGCTGCAGCCTAATCGAGAACCATAACTCTTAATCAGTAGGTTGTAGGTTCGATTCCTACCGCGCTCACCACTCTTTTCAGGCACCTGCATCGACCCGCCATGCATTCCCTTCGGTACTTTCTTGGCACTGTGGCTGTTTTTGTGGCTGTTGCTACATCACATGCTTCTGGTGATGCAAACGATCAATGACGACTTTGATCGAAACGAGGGTGCGTGCGCGGAAACCGAGGCGTTCGAAAGCCTAGTCTGGTCAGCTACGCTACTAGACCCAGACGAACGGGGGAAGGACAAAGAAGCCAATAAATATCGTTGGCGCTCTTTGGAGTGAAGTATCGTCAGGAAGCGAAATCATTAGTAACCAGGTGGATTTCGAACGGATTTTGCGGGATCCTCAACAGAGCTTCGGGCAATATTCTCCTCCTTGTTCTGCGACACCGTGTGACACTGTTCTTGCGTAACGTTCGAAGGCTGGCTTTCTTCCCAAAGCTCTATCGGAGCTCCATCCCCCATTAGCGCTAAATGTTAGGTGCGTGAGTCTGCCTGCCATGCGCGCGCGCTGCGTGCAATCATCGCTCACGGGTGCTACAGTACCCTGGTCGCCGATACCGACTCCCCACCGAGTTAGTCTTCAGCAAAGCGGATGGGAACTAATTCCACGAAGTGTCCAGATTGGAATGCTGCTGCTGGTCACTTCTGTAGCTGGGGCGCTGCCGACAGTCTTCACAATTGCTGGATCAACCAGCCCACTTATCAACGCCTGGAACAGACACACAAGGAGACGAAACATGGCTACGATTACAGTGAAAGACGGCACGCAAATCTACTACAAGGATTGGGGAACAGGCCAGCCTCTCTTTTTCCATCACGGTTGGCCGCTGTCTGCGGACGACTGGGATGCACAGATGATGTTCTTCCTGGAGCGCGGCTACCGGGTGATCGCTCATGATCGCCGCGGGCATGGTCGCTCGACCCAAACGGAGAGTGGAAACGAAATGGACACGTACGCGGCTGACGTCGCGGAATTAGCCGAGAAGCTCGACCTGCGGGAAGCGATCCATATTGGTCATTCCACCGGAGGCGGCGAGGTCGCACGCTACGTTGCTCGCTATGGCAAGGAACGGGTCTCAGCGGCAGTACTGATCAGCGCCGTTCCACCAGTCATGGTCAAGTCCGACAAGAATCCCGGAGGTTTGCCGATCGAGGTGTTCGATCAGATACGCGAAGGTACTGCCAACCATCGAGCGCAGTTCTACCAAGACATCACGCTTCCGTTCTACGGCTATAACCGTCCAGGAGCGAAAATCTCTCAAGGGGTCAGAGACAACTGGTGGCGGCAGGGAATGATGGGCGGGATTAAGGCTCAGTATGACTGCATCAAGGCCTTCTCGGAAACGGACTTTACGGAAGACCTCAAACGAATCGAGGTTCCCACGCTGGTTATGCACGGAGAAGATGACCAGATTGTTCCCTTTGCCGACGCTGGCCCTCTTTCAGCGAAGCTACTGAAAAACGCGACGACGAAGTTCTATCCCGGTTTCCCTCATGGCATGCCAACGACGAATGCGGAGCAGATCAACGCCGACCTGCTCGAATTTGTAATGGCATTTCAGGTCGCAGCAGCGCCAGCCGCGTGAGAGCTCGGTTTGTTCGTGCGGGTATTCTTCCTGGCTCGCCTCTTTGGCGAGCCGGGAGTCACCGAAGTGCACAGTTTTCTCGCCAACTCCGATGAGAATCACGGGAGCGACGGGATCCAAAGCCGTGGCTTCCTGGGTGACAGGCGACAATTCTGTTCAGCAAATCTTTTGCGCGGGCGGAGCATCAGACGGCCCGAATTCTTTACCTGAACGGAGGCAAGCCATGGTTCTGGGCATGAGTCTACAAACCTTCACTCTGATTCATGTTTTAATCAGCCTCGCTGGAATTGCTTCGGGGCTGGTAGTGATGTATGGCTTTCTGACGAAGAACCGCGTCGAAGGATGGACGCTGGTGTTTTTGACGACGACTGCATTGACCAGCTTAACCGGGTTTCTGTTTCCGTTTAAGGGAATGACGCCGGCAATCATGCTGGGCGTCATCTCGCTGCCAGTGCTGGCGATCACGATCGTGACCCGCTATCCCCTGCACCTGGCCTGGCGGAAAACCTACGTAATTACTGCCTGCATTGCGTTGTACTTCAACGTCTTTGTTCTGGTGGTGCAGTCGTTCGAAAAGATACCCGCCCTGAGAGCAATTGCGCCCACGCAAAAGGAGGCCCCGTTTGCGATTGCTCAAATCGCCATCTTGGTGGTTTTCATTGGGCTGACCTCGCTGGCCGTCAAGAAGTTCCATGTCGAACCCCTGTTAACCCCCACGCCGGCGGCGGAGACGGCTTAGCTTTTCGGGACCCCTGGACCGCTCAACACAAGGGGCTTGGCGAGTTGAACTAGGCGAGGTGCATGCGCACGTGATCATAAGACGGTCTGATGGGACCGCACACGGCGGGCACCTCCTCGAGGCTCGCGTGCGTCCGACTTGCGCTTTGATTTTGACCGAGAGCCCGAGTCAGAAAGCAACTGGACACTAAATCAGGAATCGCGTTGATCCAAATCTAATCAATGGCAGGATGCACATTGCGTCGTCGCAAAGCAGTTATGTAAGGATGAGGTGGAATCTCAGCACCGCCACAAAATTGACTCTCCGCATTCGTCGCCACCTCCTGCCAGAAGCCGCTAATCTCCACCGCATTCATCGGGAAGCCCGGCTCGGTATCCGGCTTGACGCAGACCGTTCGGACCGGAGCGCCTCTTAGCCCCTATTGTGCGACCACCGTTCAAATGCTTGCGCCTTGCTCCGTGCTGAGAGGCCGCGCGACGGTATTTGGACAGCGGCTGCCAGCCAGGGGTCGCGAAGGCAAACCGTTGTTTTCGAAAATCGAGAATGAGTGTAAGAAAACCACTGCAAACACAAGGAATTCTGCGCGTGGCTCCGTGGAACCGGAAATGCACAACACCAAAACAATTGAACCTTGCTTAGAGAGCGACTTGTCAAAGGGAATACACAAGACACGATTTTAGACACGCATGCAGGAGGCAGTCAGTGAGCGATCAGAACGAGAGCAAGTCCACGGCAGATCTGTCACGAAGAAGTTTTTTGGGCGCCGGCTCCACAGCGCTGGCGACAGCAGCGTTGGCTGGAATCGCCGCGCATGCGCAGGAGATGCAAGATACACGCAAAGCAGAAAAGGATATGTCTGCGAGCAATCCGGGACAGGAAAACAAGCCGCTACTGGCCGAGAACCCAAGTTCAAACATGCCGCCTCCAACCGATCATGGCGATATCGGTCCGGTGTGGTACTCCTTCGACTTGGCGCACAAACGGGTGGAAGAGGGTGGCTGGACGCACGAAGTGAACTCGAAGGTGCTGCCAACCTCAAAGGATCTGGCCGGCGTGAACATGCGGCTTACTGCCGGCAGCTTTCGCGAATTGCACTGGCACACCGCGGATGAGTGGGCGATCATGCTCGACGGCAACGCCCGCGTTACGGTCATGAATCCGGACGGCACGATGTTCATCGATGACGTGAGCAAGGGCGACCTGTGGTTGTTTCCCGCCGGGTTTCCCCATTCCATTCAGGGACTTCGTCCGAATGGTTGCGAGTTCCTGCTGGTGTTCGATGAAGGTGACTTCTCGGAGGACGGCACCTTCCTTCTCTCGGAGACGATTGCGCACACGCCGCGGAACATCTTGGCCAAAAATTTCCGGCTCGACAAGGAAGTTATCGCGAAACTGGTCAGAAAAGAGGAGCTCTACATTTTCCCGGCGGACCTGCCTCTATCACTCGCTCAAGACAAGGCAGCGATTGGAGGACAGCGCGTGGAATCCCCTATCAAGTACACATTCAAGATGGAGGCCATGAACCCCACCCGCAAAACACCGGGAGGCGAAGTTCGAATTGTGGATTCGCGTAATTTCCCCGTTTCCAAGAATATCGCCGCGGCGCTCGTTACTCTCAAGCCCGGCGCGTTGCGCGAATTGCATTGGCATCCTAATGCCAGCGAGTGGCAGTTCTGGCTCGCAGGCAAAGGACGCATGACCATAATCATGAATGAGGGTAGAGCTCGCACCATGGACTTCAATGCCAACGATGTAGGCTTTGTTCCCAGGGTTGCGACCCATGCCATTGAAAATACCGGCGACAGCGATTGCATATTTCTGGAAATGTTCAAGGCGGATCAGTTTGTCGACGTTTCGTTGAATAACTGGCTCAGGCGTCTGCCGCCGGAAGCTGTGACGGCCCACATGAATCTTAACCAAGAGCAGATTGCGAAAATCCCTTCGGAAAAGGAACTCGTGATTGCAGGGTGACGGACGCCGTCCGGAATTCAATTCCGTATGGTGCCACCATTCGCGCCCATTCTGTATTGCAAAGGTTGCAATGCCTAGATGTATCGTACTCGTTCTCTTTCTTGTTTCGTGTGTAGTTGGGCAGCGCATCGATGCTCAAACCGCTCCTGACTTGAACGCGGATTCTGGATCGAGCGCAAATTCGGCTGCCCCGGTCCGATCTGACCCAGCCGGAGCCGATGATTCTCTGGATTTGCTATTTCCCGTCCACAGGCTCAACCGATCTTTGCCCAGTTGGTTCCGCATGGGGGGGGAATATCGGGGTCGTCTTGAAGGCCCGACGGGGATCGGGTTCACCGGCACAAACGATTTCTATTTTTTGGATCGCTTGCGTGTGAAGATGGGTATTAAGCCAAAGGAATGGCTGCTATTTTATGGCGAGGTGCAGGATGCTCGCATTTTCTTCAATCACCATATCGCCAATGCCAATCCGTACGAGGACAAGTGGACCCTTTGGCAGGCCTATTCTCAAGTAGGCAATTCCGAGACAGGTTGGGCCGACGCCCTGGCGGGCCGCCAGGTTCTCCGTTTTGGTGATGAACGCGTCATCGGCCCGTCTGAGTGGCTTAATGTCGGTCGCACTTTCAACGTCGCGCGGGTGGACCTTCATCATCCAGGCTACGAAGTCAGCGTGTTCGCCTCTTCAGTAGTGCCCGGCGAAAACACTGACCTACACAACGCGCTCCCGGGCAACAACCTGTACGGAGTTTACGCAAGCTTGCAGAACATCGTCCCCAAGGCCGACTTCGAGCCCTACGTTCTTTGGCGTGTCGCCCCCTCGAGCTCTGAACTTTCCGAGACGCTTAACCGTGGCCACCTCAATGAAGTCACCATAGGTCTCCACTGGAAGGGCGATCTACCCGCCGATTTCGATTACGATACTGAATTTGATGGACAGACAGGATCGCTGGGCGCATCTTCCATTGCCGCGTGGGCGGCCTATGCCAGCGTGGGCAAGACTTTTCGCAAGGTCGCCGCTGCTCCTCACGTCTTTCTCGAAGGCAATTACGCCTCTGGAACGAAGAATCCGAACGGCCACGAGTGGAACACTTTTGACCAGCTCTACCCTTCAAATCACGACAAGTTGGGCTTTGCCGATCAGGTCGGCCGCCGGAACCTTGTGCAGTTCAGAACTGGCGTCGAAGAAGAGCCCACCAAAAAGTGGAAACTCAAACAGCAATTTGAAAGCTACTGGTTGGCCACTTCAAAAGACAATCTCTACGCAAGCAGCGGAGCAATTGCGGTTCCCGCCCATCCCGGCGCGAGCCGGCACATCGGCACCGAATTCGATGTGGTTGCCGAATACGAGGTGAATAAAGGACTGAGCTTTGGCTTTGGGTATGCCCGCATGTTCGCCGGACAATTTCTCAATCAAACTACGCCAGGTCACGACTACAGCTATCCCTACGCGTACTTCGAATATAACTTTTCGAAATCCGGCTTTCACTTTCCCATTACTCCGAATAAACGGAACTAGTCTCTCAGGCACAGACGATGTGCCATCGACGAGATCGCGATCTCAGAAATTGGCAACAGCGGACTTCTCGTTTCATTCCTTCACCTCGGCTACAACGTTCCGCGGCGTAGCGTGAAACTTGGTTGAAGCACGCAATGTTGATCTAAGATGCGAGGCTTGATTAAGTCTTCCAGAAACTCACGCCGCTATTGAAATAATCCTCAGCAAATTGGCAGCTGAGCCGAGGCCGTTCCCCAGAGGCCACGCTTCACGACGTCCTTGCGGTTGGCATATCTTTCAGGCTCATGCAATAAAATCCACTAGCACGGCTCGGAGCAGAAAATGTACTTGCGCTCGTCGTGGACCAGGACCCTCGCACTGTTCTAAATCCGGGCAACACAGAAATTAACACGCCCGTGGAGGATGACTTCACGGGTTGTCGAGTATCTGGGAGCTACCAGATGAGAATTAAACCCTCCATTGGCTTTAAGTCCGAACTCGGGCTTGTTATTCTTCACCGCTGTGGGCTAAATTTGCTGGCGTAAGGCGGTAGGTATAGGCTACGTCTGCGCCAATTACGATACCCACCGAGCAATCGGCAGTGTCCCAAGACCGGTGATCTGATTGAGCGAGTCACATGGTTGCCATGAACTTGATTGGCTCTTACAACTACGCGCTCGTGGCGCTTTCGGTATTGATCGCCATGTTTGCCTCGTACGCTGCTCTAGATCTTGCAGGTCGCGTAACTGCGGCCGGCGGTTGGACTCGCGCGGTTTGGCTGCTGGGCGGCGCCAGTGCGATGGGGACTGGCATTTGGTCCATGCACTACATTGGGATGCTGGCGTTCATCCTGCCGATTCCCGTGGCCTACCATTGGCCAACCGTTCTGCTGTCACTGTTTGCGGCCATTCTCGCGTCGGTGATTGCGCTCTATATGGTGAGCCGACAGAAAATGGGTGTATCGCGAGCGGTCGGCGGAAGTGCCCTGATGGGCGCGGGTATTGCGAGTATGCATTACATCGGCATGGCCGCCATGCGTTTACCGGCCATCTGCCAGTTTAATTCCTCACTCGTCGTCATGTCCGTCGTGTTCGCGGTTCTGATTTCTTTCGCAGCGCTATGGATTACCTTTCACTTCCGAGATGAGAAGACGGGGATCGGCTGGGAAAAGTTAGCCGGAGCCGCCGTGATGGGTGCTGGGATCTCGGTTATGCATTACACCGGGATGGCCGCCGCCAGTTTCATGCCCTCAGGCATGCCAGCGGACCTGTCTCACGCCGTAAGCATCTCCACACTTGGCACCGCCGGAATTGCCGCCGTCACCTTTATCGTCCTCGGGTTGGCTCTGCTGACATCCTGGATGGATAGGCGATTCGCTGCCCAGACCTTGGAACTACAGGAAGAGAAGCTGCAACGAAGCGAAGCGTACTTGGCGGAGGCGCAGAGGCTCACCCACACTGGGAGTTGGGCCTCGCGGCTGGCGGGAGACGTGGCCTTACATATCTCCGAGGAATGGTACCGCATATATGGCTTCGATCCGGAAGAGGGCATGTCGGTTTGGAAGGAACGGCTGCAGCGCATTCATCCGGAGGATCGAGTCAAATGGCAAGAGGCGACCGATCGAGCAATTAGCGAAAAGTCGGATTACGAAGTGGAAGTGCGACTCCTTATTCCGGGCGGCACGGTCAAATACATCCACACCGTCGGCCATCCTGTTTTGAATTCATCCGGGGAGTTAGTGCAATTCGTGGGCAGCTCGATGGATGTCACCGAGCGCAAGCAAGCCGAGCAGAAATTCCGTGGGCTTCTGGAATCCGCTCCGGATGCGATGATCGTGATGAATCGGCAGGGCAAGATCGTATTGGTCAATGCACAAGTGGAGCGGCTATTTGGGTACCAGCGGGAAGAACTCTTGGGCCAGGAGATCGAAATTTTGGTGCCGGAACGATTTCAGGGCCGCCACCCCAAACACCGCACGGGGTTCTTCGCCCAGCCTCGGGTGCGGCCGATGGGTGCGGGTCTGCAACTGCATGGACGGCGAAAAGACGGCACGGAGTTTCCCGTGGAGATCAGTCTCAGTCCCCTGGAGACGGAGGAGGGCACGCTTGTCTCCGGTGCCGTCCGCGACATCACCGAGCGCAAGCAGGCGGAAGAAGCGCTGCGGCGGAGCGAGGGTTATCTGGCGGAAGCGCAGAGGCTCAGCCAAACGGGCAGTTGGGCCTGGGGATCGGCCGGAGACGCTGCTTTGCATTTGTCCGAGGAATGGTATCGCATATACGGCTTCGATCCAGAAGTGGGCATGCCGGCTTGGGAACAGCTGCTGGAGCGTATTCACCCGGACGACCGAGCCAAGTGGCAACGGACCCTCGATCGAGCAATCCGTGAAAAGTCCGAGTACCAAGTTGAATTCCGAATCCTACTTCCGGACGGGACGGTCAAATACGTCCACGCGGTCGGCCATCCGGTCTTCAACGCCGCCGGAGATTTGGTGGAATTCGTAGGCAGCTCGATGGACATCACAGAACGCAAGCGGGCGGAAGAGGCTCTGCGCCGGGCGCAGGCCGATCTCGCCCACATCAACCGCGTGAGCATGATGGGAGAATTGGCCGCCTCCATGGCGCATGAGCTCAAGCAGCCAATCGCTGCTGCCCTAACAAACGCCAAGACCTGCGTGCGGTGGCTACGGCGGGATGCGCCTGATGTCGCTGAGGGTTGCGAAGCGGCATTAAGAATGATCAAGGACGCAACGCGCGCCGCCGAGGTGATCGACCGGGTACGATCGCTTTACAGGCGAGACACGTCGGACCGGGAGCTGCTTGATATAAACAACATCATTCGAGAGATGATTGTTCTGCTGCGCGACAAGACGGATCGGAATTCCATTTCAATCCGCACCGAGCTCGACTCAGAGCTTCCGCTGATCACAGCGGATCGCGTACAGCTGCAGCAGGTCTTGATGAACCTGATTCTCAACGGGGTCGAGGCGATGAATGATGCGAAGGGGGAACTGACTATCACTTCAAAGAGGACCGCGGATGCTCAACTGCTTGTTTCGGTGAGTGATACGGGCATCGGCCTCCCGGTGGGAGCAGTCGATCGCATATTCGATGCCTTCTTTACCACCAAAGAGCAGGGTACCGGCATGGGGCTGTCCATCAGTCGGAGGATTATCGAGTCACACGGAGGCTCTTTGCGGGCGTCTGCTAATCCGGGACGTGGCGCGACATTTCAATTCACACTACCTACTGACGTGGCGGCGTCCTCCCCATCGGCCGCGTAACACTCAGACCCCTCAAAATTCTTGTTTGTCGATGGGGCGCCACTTCCATCCAAGCGTGCGAACATTCAGCGCAGAGGGTGAAACGGCATGCCGTGGTGTCCGGCACTGGCCGGTTCTGGGGTGTGCACATCCAGATTGACCACAATCGGATCCTGTCCGTTCCTCACGACTACAGCTTTGCAGATTTCACTTGGGCTGGCGTTGATCTCCTGGTGCGGCACATAGGGCGGAACGTAAATAAAATCGCCCGGGCTGGCTTCGTCGCTTAGTTCCAGTTGATCCCCCCAACGCATTCGAACTCGGCCCTTTACCACGTAGAGAACCGTCTCCAATTCGCCATGGTGATGTGGTCCGGTCTTAGCATCCGGTTGAACCACCATTGTGCCTGCCCATAACTTGCTTGCCCCAGCTTTCGCGTGGGTGATTGCAGCAGCCCGCGTCATGCCCGACGTCTGTGTTGTATTCAAATCAAGTTCGTCCGCATGTACGATTTTGACTCCATGTTCCGCCCAATCCATTTTTAGGCCTCTGATTCGAGGCCCGCATTTTTGTGGCCGCGACTACCGCCGCTTGAATCCCCGGCGCAGGACCAGTTCCTCTACGTCTTCGCCGTTAAGGAGCGAGATTGCCTCCCGGAACGAACAAGTGATGGATTCATTATGCGACGCCATCCATATTCGGATAGACGCGGCCATGCCGGAACTGGCAATACTCTCATCACTTGGAGGTGGCCTGATGGCTAAAGCTCCAGACGTATGCCGCGACCGCTGATGCCTGGTCGGGCGTAAGCTGTGCGCCTCCCATCGGTGGCATCGGACTGCGATATTCCTTTGGCTGCGAAACGCCATCGGTGATTGTTTTCTTGATCCCGGCATAACTTCCGTCACTCCACAACCATTTCTTGCCTGTTAAAGGCGGACCCAATGGCGTGCCCTGTCCGCTGTCGCCGTGACAACCTGTGCATGCGGCACCACCCACTTGCCCGCGGAAAACGCGTTCCCCAAGCTGGACCATTCCTCTCGTTGCGCCTTCAGGAACTGGAAGGCTGCGCGCATCGGCCGCACCGGCATTCGGGTGCGTGCCCTCGGGAGGCCGGGCCGCAGTCGCGACTACTTCGCCAGCCGGAGCCGCCGCGCTCGGACAGGGAGTGACCTTCGCGGCGTTGAAGTCCGCACCGCCGCGATAGTCAATTCTGTAGATTCGTCCGCGAATGTCATCGGAAACATAGAGCGAACCATCCGGACCGACGCCCAAGCCGCTGGGACGATGCTCGGCTTGACCCGGCGACTCTATCGCTCCGGCGAAACCGTCGGCAAAGATCTCGCATTGACCGGATGTGCGGCCTCCGTTGAGTGGCTGAAAGACCACATTGTAACCACCTTGCGCATACGGCGCACGGTCCCATGATCCGTGGAACGCGATGAAAACACCATTCCGGTAGCGTGCCGGAAATTGTTCCTTGTCATAGCGCACCATGGCATTCGGCGCCCAATGAGCGGGGAATATTGCAATGGAAGCAAGTTTGTTCGCGCAGGGGCCGATGGCCTTGCCGCCATCCCCTCCGTATTCCGGGGCCAGGACCAGCCGCTGTTGAAAAGCGTCGTGATAGCACTCGGGCCATCCATAGTCGCCGTTCGCCTTCAAAACCAGGAGTTCTTCTGAGGGCAGAGTGGCTTCCTGCTCAGGCTTATAGAGAGCCGGCCAATTCGCGCGCAGCTGGTCGCGCCCATGTTGCGTCACCAGCAGTTGTCCGTCTTCGATGAAAGCAAAACCTTCGGCATTGCGGATTCCGGTAGCGTAGCGCTCCGCAGTGGAAAAAGCTTGGTTTGTCTTCTTTGCGTCATAACGCCAGATGCCGCCGCGCGTCTCAAGTTCGGTGCATGGGTTCAGGCCCGGCGATCCAGGCGTTCGGTTCTTGAGCTGACAGGAATTGGTCGCGCTGGCGACGTCGACATACATCGTGCCATCGGTGCCGATGATGAATGGGTGCATCGGATGGTCGCCGCCCAGAGGCAATCCCGAGATCACAGTATCGGAAGGACCGCTGGGTGCGATAGAGCCGTTCGACAACGAATATCGCACGATTCGATCATTGATCTCGGCATAGATCGCGCCCCGATACATGCCGATCCCGGTGCCGCCGTGCCCACCCGTTTGGACAGTTTCACCAAAGCGCTCGCTGGTGTCGGCCTTTCCCGAGCCGTTCTTGTCTTGCAGGGCCACGAGAAAGCCGCCAGCATGCGGAGCGTCGTTGCCGTAGTACCTTCCAGACCAGGTATTGACGTAAAGAACTCCATTGGGTGCGACTACCATGTGGCGCGCGTGACCAATATTATCGGCGAACACCGTTGCGCAAAAGCCGGGGGGTAGCTTCAGGCCGCTGTCGTTATTGGGGCATGTTTGGCTTCCCAACTGTGCGCCCGCATTGAATCGGTTGCTGGCTCGCATCAAAGAAACGCTCACGCAAATTGTTGCAAGCGCGACGAGAGTGTACGAGAGAGTCTTCTTCATCGCTTCATTCCACCTCGCCGATACTCCTTTAGAAGTTGCTCGCATTCGCCTCCGGGAAACTGGCGGTCGAAAACATAAGGGAGAAGCGGTCGTGAGAACAGAGAATAGATCCTAGTCTTGCAGCTCCTCTCGCGACCGCTTCTCGAGTCGTGCTTTTTTAGGTCAGCAAATCGGCTTCCAATGTTCCACCCGCAATCTGTCGGATGGTCAGGCGCGGGAATTATGGAGCATTACTCTTGACAGCCAGAGCATGCTAAAGATCTGATGAGGGGCGAAACCAGTATTTTGCGGCTTATCTTGACACAGTCGCTTCTTCTACCCAGGCACAAACTGCTTTTTTGTCCTTTTCGGTAAGTCTCGCCTCTGGATGCATCGTGGTGTACTGCCACGGCGGCATCCTGCCGGTCAATATAACTCCGCACATGGATTCCAATTTGTCTTGCCTTTGCCATTGCGAATAGGTGTCCCACTCCGAGAAA
>DATBEI010000025.1:0-10483 GCA_036269595.1 Candidatus Sulfotelmatobacter sp. | reverse complement strand
TTACCGGACAAATTGCGCGAAGTGTCACGGGAAGACCGGCGAGGGGCGGCATTTCGCCGGGCCGTCGCTGGTCTCGGAAAAAACCGCGGCGACCTCCGGCGACGAACTTCGTTCAATTATCACAAATGGTAAACATCGCATGCCCAAGTTCGAAGGCAAGCTGACGGCGGAAGAGATTGACAGGCTGGTGCGGGAAATCAAGCAATCGAAGTAGGACGATCAAGGTCCGAAAGCAAAGTCCCGGCAGCGGTGCCGGGACTTTTTTCGTTCAAGTGGTAAGCAACTAGGAAGCGCGGCGCTGCCCGATGTTGTCGTCTTCTTCGTTCTGACCCTGGCCACCCTTTTTCTGTTGGTTCTGCTGACCGGACTGTTGGCCGCTCTGCTGGCCGCCCTGACCGGTTTGGCCGCTCTTCTGACCGGACTGGCCAGATTGGCCGCTCTGCTGGCCCGACTGGCCGCTCTGTCCACCTTGCTGTTTATTTTTCTCCATATCGTCTGCCATGAATAAAGTCCTCCCTTTAAATGCGCGTCTCGGCGCAAATTTAACCGACTTGCTAAACATTTAGTTGCCGGGGAAGTGGCGAGGGTTGGGAATTTAAAACATTTGTTGCACATCGCCTGGGAAAAGTTCTTCCTCATCCTGCGAAGGACCAGGGGCGCTTTGAACGGCAGGTGAAGCCTGAATGGACGGAGCTTCCTGGGGGGTGAAGGCCTTCAGCTTGGCGACTTCATCCTGCGTTTTCTGCCAAGCTTCCGATTTTTTCTTGGTGGCATTGGGAGAGTTCGGATCGGCATAGAAAGCGAGAATGTTCTCGCGCAGCTCGGGCGTGACCTGGTCGAAATTCTTTTTTGCCAACTGGTCGAGCAGGTGCGCGTAGGCATTGTCGGTGAGCACGTATTCGCCGGCGTGAGTCATGCGCCCAGTATCGAAGTCGGTATTCGGGAGGCTGAACTTTTTGGATTTCACTTCTACCAGAAGGCTTTTGTAGTTATCGAGCGTGTGATTGACGCTGGCAATGTAGAGGTCTTCGGTCTTGCGGGTGGGGATTTTGAAGTCGAGCGCTTTGAACGGACCGACCTTGGGCACGAACCGCAGAAAGAAAGCCAGCAGGCGCGTTCCAAATCCGGGCTGCCGATATCCTTTGCCCCATTCTTTTTGATAGTTGGCGCGGGAAAGGTTATAGCGAAATTTTCTGGAATTGAAATTCGGAGTTTCGGAGACGATCTCCTGTTTTCGCGCGACCAGCGCCACGCGCGTCATCTCCGGAATGATAGTGCTGATGGCGCGACGGAAAGTTCCGATGGACAGATCTTCTTTCGAGAGCACATCGGTGAGCGGAATGCCGTAGGTATCCTGAAAGGCTCGCTCCAGCACCGGTTTCGAGACTTCGAATCCGATGAAGTCGTGATAACGATCGGAGGTATAGCGATTCTTGGCGACCTGAGTTACGTCGAATCCGAACTCGGTGCGGATGTGCGCCTTGGGATCGTCGGCGTAGGTGACTTCCTTGCCGAATTTTCTGCGCAGCTTGGGGAACTCCAAAGAGACGGCTCGGTTAACGACGGGATGGCCAAGGTTATCGGAGGAATAATGCGCCAGCGCGCCCAGGGCGAAAGCATATTCGTTCAAGTCGGAAGCTTCGTTGACCAGGTTCACGACGAAATCGCCGCTGCGAACGTAATGGGTGAGGTCGCTGAAATATTTGTTGCCGAAGGGATAGTAGCCCATATCCTGCACCAGCGAACCGCCGTAGGCGAAGGCATGGGCTTTCTTGAAATCGTCGGCAGTGGCGTCGGGAAAGCGCTTGGCGAGAAGCGGCTGAATGTCGTCTTTCCAAAGGAGGTCGACGACTTCTTCGTGGGTGAGGACGGAATAGGCGCCGCAGGCCTGGCTCAGAGCCAGAAGCAATCCAAAGCCAATCATTGTGCGACAGAGATCGAGAATTCGCTTCATGAATCTCCACTGGCCTGTTCAGAGGTACGCTGAGATGTTAGCCGGCGCAGGTCCCCAGTCGCTCTTGTTGGACATCGGGGCAGAAGTTCTGCGCAGCCTAAGTTAGTTGCCGATTGACCGCCAAGGTTGGCCTAAAAGCATTGCGGACAAAGAGTTCGACAACAATTCCCTAGGAAAAAGGTACAGATATATTCCTGAAGCGCTACCCGATGACGGGTAAGGACAGGGCGAGCGGAGGCGGCTAGGCTGAGTTGTCATGTAGTCGGAACTCTACAGCCGTTTCAAAGGAGAATGAAATGAGTATTTGGACAATCTTGTTCGTGATTTTGCTGATCGCGTGGATTACCGGCTTCAGCGTGTTTCACGTTGCGGGCGGCCTGATTCATTTGCTGCTCGTGTTCGCGATAATCTCCCTGATCCTGCATTTTGTGATGGGGCGAAGCACGGTCTAGACCAGAGTTTAGTACGAGGCGTTTCACTTTCGAGCGATCCGATCCTGGCATAGAGTCGAGGGGACTGTGTCGGCACAGTCCCCATTGGCTTTTTGTAGCGGAAGCGCGTTGGAGACGTTCGGAGACGTTCCCCTTGCAGGGGCTAAAGCGGTGTCGGCAGAACGGGAAATTTCGCTTTGACTATGGTGCCGGTGGAGTCGGATTCAATGTCCAAGTTGCCGCCAAACTGGCGTCCTGCTTCATGGTGTCTTGAGCGATAAGGCTCATCGAGGTCAGCAGGCCCAATGAGAAGAAAATGGTCAACAGTTTTTTCATGTCGTCTCCTTTGGCGAATTTGATCTGACGCGGCGCTAAAGCGCCGCTCTTCGACGAAGGCAGCTACATTCGGGAGTTTTCCGCAGCCTGTTAGTATCGTGTCCCGCAAATTCGCAAATAAATTTGAATTGTCATCTTGAGCGAAGCGAAAGACCCATGCAACGCAGATTCAATTACATAGGTCCTTCGCTTTGCTCAGGATGACAGGGCTTATTTATGCCACGAATTTGCCACGAATTTCCCACGAATTTCCAGGACACAACACTAGAGTGATGTTGGTTCGAAAAACTTCCCGCGCGGCACCTCGCTGAGGAGCGACCAGGATGGGGGAGAGGGTGGTCGTGAGGATCCGAATGTCGAGCGAACCGACGCTAACCCATGACCACCCGTATTCAACAGCAAGGCTAATGGGCGGCCGGCAACGGCTCCATACAGCGAATCACGTACCGATGCGCGAGTTGTGAATTTCACGCAGCGGGATCGCCGCGGAGAGTTCGGAATTTTTTCTGTTCGGCTGTTTTACCTTCCAAATTTTCGGCAGTCAGACTCTCCCTGTCGTCTTCGTTATGTTTTTCGGTTGATGCGAGAAGAGATCGCTGGGATCGGTCGGTGGATGAAGCGCCGCCAGCGGTGAGTCTTTGAATCTGAAGGAGTGCTTCCGACAGAGACGTGGCGACGGCATGGCCGCAATTGGATCCGACCCGTTCTTGAGCCTTTATCACGCCGCCGGCGAACTCCCAGAGGCCGATCATGATCGTGAGTTCGGGTAAGCGCGCACGCAGACGCTTGCAAAGCGAGCGAGCCTGTCCCACCGCAAACGGAGGCAGTGCCGATACGCAGGCGATTTGAAAACCGCCTTGACTGACTTGTTGCAGCATGTCTTCGACCGTTCCGATGGAGAGGTAAGTCGCGGTATAGCCAGCTTGCCGAAGAATTTGGGAGAACATCATTCCCACAAGTTCGTCGGCTTCGTCCCGGGCTGGTAGACATATGATTCGGATCTGGGCGAGTCGAGGATCAGGATGGCCGCTTTCTTCTTGCTTGCTTTTTTCCTTGTCATCCGCGGGCTCGTTGTCCTTCGCAGAGCCCCGCGCGAGCACGCAGTCGCCCAGGTCGTCGATGATTTCACGCGTACTTTGGTTGATGAATTCGTTGGTGGGCTCGCCGACTGCGTCCATATGGCGATCTTCTTCAGCGAGGCGCAAGGCGGGAATCAGCACCGAGGAATAGACGCCTTCCAGAGACTTCTCTTTGAGTTGAGTCTCGGCGATGTGTCTGGCTTCGTCCTGATCCATGGCTAAGAGACGTTGATAAAAAAGTTCGGGTGGACTGAGGACCGGCTCATCGCCGAGCAGCACTTCGAGAAACTCCAATCGGGGCACGTAGCGACCCAGAAGCATGATGCATACGGTCAAGGGAGTCGAGAGGATCAGGCCGACGGGCCCCCACAACAGCGACCAGAAAACCGCGGCGACGAGGATGGCGAAGGAAGAGATGCCGGTGTGGGCGCCATAGAGCCAAGGCTCGATGAGGTTGGCGACCGTGGCCTCGACAATTACGAATAGCCCGAAGATCATTAGCGCGTGCTGCCAACCGGGAAAGACTGCGAGGGCCATGGCGACGGGGAAGGCGGTTGCGATCAACGTTCCGATGTAGGGTATCAATCGAAACAACGCGGCGAGGATTCCCCATAACCGCGCATGAGGAATCTGCATGAAATAAAGGCCAAAGCCGAAAATAAGTCCGTATCCGGTGTTGACTAAAAACTGCAGTAAGAGATAGCGGCTGAGGCGCTGGCTGGCGTCATCGAGCGCCTGGGTCACGACGGTTAGTCGTCCTTCGCCGCCCAGCCGGATCAGGCGGTTGCGCAAGTCCTCGCGCTTGATCAGTATAAACGCAGTGAAGATGACGACGATCGCGGCCGTCTCGGCGGGAGCGGCGAGGGGACCAAGAAGAGCGCGCAGTTCCTCGATGAGATTTGTGGGCTGGGCGGTCACCTGCACAGGCACAGGGCGAGAGGCGCGACTAGTGCCGTTGGCATCGTGACTCTGTTGAGCAGGAGCTGTAGCTAATTCTTTATTCAGTTCGCGAACCGTGGCTGTAGCCTGGCCGATGGGGCCGTTCTTCGGAGGATGCAGCGAGCGGATGGTTTCTTCGAGGTTAGCCTTATAGTCCCGGATGTGGCCGGTGATGTCGAGCAACTGTCCGGCAACTTCCCAAGCCAGCCCGGCGGTCAGCGCGAAACCCAGTGCCATGACGACCAGCACAGCCGGAGCGCGGCCTAAACGCGCTTTCTCAAACACATCGACCAAGGGCGTGAGAAGAAAGCTAAGAACCAGCGCCAGGGCGAGAGGTATAAAAATCTGGCGCCCGAAATAAAGGGCGGCAATCGCCAGGGCGAGTACGATGAACAGCGACGATTTCGATGGGATCGTTGTATTTGTGGGGCGGACCAACGCCAACCTCCGACGATCGAGGCCGATTTGCACGCCTCACCGATGGCCGAAAATCATTCAAGCCATTCCGGCTAGGAGATCTTGCCGGCGCATGATGCGTGCTCGCATCCGCAGGCAATCTCGGTTGTGTCTTTTGCGGCTTCGCAATAAGGGCTGCAATACTTGCTGTCGTTGCCGGCCATGCAGTTGCAGCTCTTGTGCGCACATTTTTCTCGCTTGCGGCTTTCCATATTCGCTCCTGATATTGGCCGTAGAGGGCCAAGTTGATTTTGATTCAGTTAACTGGCTTTGGCCCTGTCCTCGAGCTTTTCCTCGCGGGCGATGGTTTCGAGCAAGGTCTTCATGTCTTCGGCATGTTCTTCTTCTTTGGCGAGAATTTCCTCCATCATGCGGCGGCTGGTCGGATCGTTGTCAGAGAGATAGCGAATGATCTCGGAATAGGATTCGACGGCTATGCGCTCGGCAACGAGATCTTCTCTGATCATATCGACCAGGCTTTCGCCTTCCACATACTCGGAGTGGCTTCGCGTGAGCAGGCCCTCGGGACTGAAGTTCGGGGCACCGTCGAGTTGGGTAATCCTCTCGGCGATCATGTCGGCGTGCTCCTGCTCTTCGGCGGCGTGCTCGAGAAATTCCTCGGCCACGGCCTGAGAGTGAATGCCCTTGGCCATAAAGTGATGGCGCTTGTACCGCAAAACGCAAACGATCTCGGTGGCAAGAGCTTCGTTAAGCACGCGTAAAACGGTTTTGCGGTCGCCTTTGTAGGTATCGGTGACGGCGCCATCCTCAATATGCTGGCGGGCGCGGCGGCGGATTTCACTGATGTCGGAAAGAAATGTATTTTTGTCTTTGCCCTTGCCTATGGCGGCGGGCTTATTTTCGGCTTGCATGGCGATTTCCTTTCTCGTAACGGGCAGCGCGGCTAACAACAGATCGGGGCGCCGAGCAACAGTCGTGAAACTGTTGCTCGGCAACCCCGAGGAATCAACTTCGCTACTCTAGGATGCACGACGCAGACGAACGTCTTCGGCTTTTTCATCGGCCGAGGATTCCCCGGTCGAGGAAATGTCCTGCGCGCCGGTGCGCTTCAGGATTTCCTTTGCCCGAGTGGTCCAATCGGAATTGTCAGAGTGGACCGAGAGCAGGATGCCGCCCTCTTTCACGCGGCCTTCATAGCGCTTGGCCTCGTATTCCGGCATTCCCATGCCGATAAGGGCTCCGGCGATTCCGCCGACCGCTCCTCCTACTCCCGCACCCGCCAAAGCGGCCATGATAGGACCGGCAGCAATGAAAGGTCCCAGGCCGGGAATGGCGATAGCGCCGATGCCCAGCAACCATCCCATAGCGCCGCCCAAGACCACGCCGGTACCGGCGCCAGTGGCGGCACCCTCGGGCGCTTTCGTGTTTTTCTCGTGGGCAAATTCCCTGGTTCCGGAGCCCTCGGGGAATAGCGCCGAAATATCTTCGTTCCTGAATCCCGCGGACCGTAGGGCGTCGACTGCACTTTCAACGCCAGCGTACGAGGGGTAAATGCCGAACACAGCCGTATTTTTTCCTGCCATGATGAACTCTCCTTGAGTGTGGCTGATTTAGCTTTTCGGTTTGACGGTCAACTCGCTGATGACTTTGCCTTCACCGGCAACTTCAGCCGCTTTGGCTTCGACCGCGCGCTTCTCTTCTTCGGAACGGACCGGTCCCTTTAGCGTGACTTGGCCGTTTTGGGCGATGACTTTAACGTTGTGGGCGTAAGTAGAAAGGTTCTTATCTCCCACGATGGCTTTGCGAATTTGCTGAGTCAGGTCGCGGTCAGAGCGTTCGTTCGGCTGCTGATCCGCGTTGGGATTCCGGTCGTGCTGATTCATCCTCGTGTTATCGGGGGCTGGCATTTGCTGAGAGGAATCCTGGGCTGATAGCAAAGCCCCGCACCCAAGCAGAAGCGAGCCAGCGAATAACACAGTTCGAAATCCGTACTTTCGCATCATTTTCGTTACTCCGTTGACGTCAATTTGACTTTTAGCGTCTGCCCCGAGGATAGAGACGCGCTGCGGAGCGTGCCCATCAGGTCAGGCATCTAGTTCATTTGTGGAATAGCTGTAGCGTAGGCGCATCATTCGGTTGGGGTTTGCTGGCTGGCGGTCATAGGCAAAGCCGAAGCGGTTCGTGCGATCGGCATATTTGCTCGTCAGGTGATGATCTTGCGGGTCGCGTGGCTACAGGAAATACCCTAGGGATTGGCCATCAGCCGCGTGATACCAATACGGGAGAGTAGACGGAAGCGGCGGAACGCCGTTCGGGCGCGTTCCCAGGCCGTTTGCCTAACAATTCTCAATCCCTAAATCTGTGTCGTATCGAGGCCATGTCTGGAATGATCCCGATTCGGTGAATGCCGAGATCTGGGAGAATCTTGATTTGAAGTGCCCCTCTTTTCGGGAGAAACAATGAAGAGAACCGTACTGAACGAAAGCGCGCCCGCTGAACATGTCGCGCCCAACCCGGCCAAGAACAACGGAAAATCCACGAACGGGAAACCGAAAGATTCAGACGGATCCCTGGATCTGACAGTCATCCTGACCAGCCTGCAAAGCATGCGCGACGGCGACTTCGCGGTGCGGCTGCCGGGGACGTGGGTAGGGCTGGCGGGAAAAATCGCCGACACGTTTAACGACATTGCCTCTGCCAACCAGCATATGGCGCAGGAATTAAAACGGGTCGGGCATGTCGTGGGCAAACAGGGTAAGACGCGCGAGCGCACGCGGTTTCACGAGTCCCGCGGGGCGTGGGGCGAGATGGAAGTTTCGGTGAACACCCTGGTCGAAGACCTGCTGCGGCCGACCGCTGAGGTGACACGCGCGATTGCCGCGGTGGCGCAGGGCGATCTTACGCAGACGGTGCGGCTGGATGTGGATGGGCGTCCGCTCGAAGGCGAGTTCTTGCGATCGGCCAACCTCGTCAACACGATGATTCAGCAGTTGGGCGTATTCACGGCTGAAGTAACGCGCGTGGCCCGCGAAGTGGGAACGGAAGGCAAACTCGGCGGACAGGCGCAAGTACCCGACGTTGCCGGAACGTGGAAAGATCTCACTGACAACGTGAACCTGATGGCCAGCAACCTGACTGGCCAGGTGCGAAACATCGCGGAAGTGGCAACGGCGGTGGCCAGCGGCGACTTGTCGCGCAAAATCACGGTGGATGTGCGCGGCGAAATTTTGCAGCTCAAAGAAGCCATCAATACGATGGTGGACCAGTTACGGTCATTCGCGTCGGAAGTAACACGCGTGGCTCGCGAAGTAGGTACCGACGGCAAACTAGGCGGACAGGCTGTGGTGCCCGGCGTCGCCGGAACGTGGAAAGATCTCACCGACTCTGTAAACGCCATGGCCGGTAACTTGACGGCCCAGGTACGTAACATCGCCGAGGTCACGACGGCTGTGGCTCGCGGCGACTTGTCGCGCAAGATCACCGTCGACGTGAAGGGCGAAATTCTCGAACTGAAAGACACCATCAACACGATGGTGGATCAACTGAATGCGTTCGCAGGCGAAGTGACGCGCGTGGCCCGCGAAGTGGGAACGGAAGGAAAGCTCGGCGGCCAGGCGCAGGTGCCCGGCGTCGGCGGCACATGGAAAGATCTCACCGACAACGTGAACTTCATGGCCAGCAACTTGACTGGCCAGGTGCGAAACATCGCGGAAGTGGCGACGGCGATTGCGAGCGGCGATTTGTCGCGCAAAATCACGGTGGATGTGCGCGGCGAAATTCTGCAGCTGAAAGAAACGCTGAACACGATGGTCGATCAGCTGAACCGGTTCGCTGGCGAAGTGACGCGCGTGGCCCGCGAAGTGGGTACGGAAGGCCGGTTGGGCGGCCAGGCGAACGTGCCCGGCGTCGCTGGAACGTGGAAGGATCTTACCGATTCGGTGAACTCGATGGCCGGAAACTTGACCGGTCAAGTCCGAAATATTGCGGAAGTTACGACGGCTGTGGCTCGCGGCGACTTGTCGCGCAAGATCACGGTCGACGTGAAAGGCGAAATTCTCGAACTCAAGAACACCATCAATACGATGGTGGACCAGTTGAACGCGTTCGCCGGCGAAGTGACGCGCGTGGCCCGCGAAGTGGGTACGGAAGGCAAACTCGGCGGCCAGGCGCAGGTGCCGGGCGTAGCCGGAACCTGGAAGGATCTCACCGACAACGTCAACTTCATGGCCAACAACCTGACCGGCCAGGTGCGTAACATCGCGGAAGTGGCAACGGCTGTGGCCCGCGGCGACTTGTCGCGCAAGATCACGGTGGACGTGAAGGGTGAAATTCTCGAACTGAAAGACACCATGAACACCATGGTCGACCAGTTGCGTTCATTCGCGTCGGAAGTGACCCGCGTGGCCCGCGAGGTCGGAACCGACGGAAAGCTCGGCGGCCAGGCGCAGGTGCCCGGCGTCGGCGGAACCTGGAAAGATTTAACTGACTCGGTAAACTCAATGGCCAGCAACTTAACCGGCCAGGTGCGTAACATCGCGGAAGTATCGACGGCTATTGCCAGTGGCGATTTATCGAAAAAGATTACGGTGAACGTGAGCGGCGAAATTCTGCTGCTCAAGGAGACCATCAACACGATGGTCGATCAACTGAACGCGTTTGCTGCTGAAGTAACGCGCGTGGCCCGCGAAGTAGGATCGGAAGGGAAACTTGGCGGACAGGCGCAAGTTCCCGGGGTCGCCGGAACGTGGAAGGATCTTACCGATTCGGTGAACTCGATGGCCGGTAACCTTACCGGCCAAGTCCGAAACATCGCTGAAGTTACGACGGCCGTGGCCCGCGGCGACTTGTCGCGCAAGATCACGGTCGACGTGAAAGGCGAAATTCTCGAACTCAAGAACACCATCAACACGATGGTGGATCAGCTGAACGCGTTCGCCGGCGAAGTGACACGCGTGGCCCGCGAAGTGGGAACCGACGGCAAACTGGGCGGCCAGGCGCAGGTGCCGGGCGTCGCCGGAACCTGGAAAGATCTCACCGACAACGTGAACTTCATGGCCAGTAACTTGACCGGCCAGGTGCGAAACATCGCCGAAGTCGCGACCGCGATTGCGACCGGCGACTTGTCGAAGAAGATCACGGTAGACGTGCGCGGCGAAATCTTGCAGCTGAAAGAGACACTGAACACAATGGTCGAGCAGTTGCGGTCGTTCGCGGCCGAAGTAACGCGCGTGGCCCGCGAAGTCGGCTCCGAAGGCCGGTTAGGCGGGCAGGCAAACGTGCCCGGCGTCGCCGGAACCTGGAAAGATCTTACCGATTCGGTGAACGCG
>DATBEI010000020.1:0-7490 GCA_036269595.1 Candidatus Sulfotelmatobacter sp. | reverse complement strand
GTCACCGGCACCCTAAGGTCGAGCGCAATCCGGTTCATGCTTAGACCAAGCGGCTCCATGAAGTCCAGGTGCAGAATTTCACCGGGGTGGATGGGAGAAAGCAGCTTTTGCGATTTAGCCATCGATGCGCACCTTTGTCGAAAATAGCGCCTTAGGTCCTAACTGAACGAAGCGGTTAGTAGTCCACGATCTCAACATCGTAGGCATTGCCGTCGAGCCAAACAAAACAAAGCCGCCATTTGTCGTTTATCCGAATGCTATGTTGGCCTTTACGCTCGCCACGCAACGCTTCTAGGCGATTCCCGGGTGGTGCCGTTAAATCGCGCAATTCTGTCGCGCTCTCCAACTGTCGAAACTTCCGGCGGGCAACGGATTCAATCGAGCGAAACCGCTTACTGCGCTGGCGATGATGAAGTCGTTCGCTCTCCACATCCCGGAAGCTCTTAATCACCGCAATAATCGTATTCTGTATCTCGTATAACGTCAAGCGTTAAACCCAACACGCAGAATGGGGGTTTTCGCCGACTTGCTATAATTTGCAGTTCCGTGAATGTTCGCGGTCGCCAATGGAGCCATCATGTCCAGCCTTCCCGAGCCCGCTACCCGCACTGAATCCGACAGCATGGGAAAGATTGAAGTCCCAGCGAACGTTTACTGGGGCGCGCAGACGCAACGCTCGTTGCTGCATTTCAACATTGGCCGCGACACTATGCCGCCCGAGTTGATTCGCGCCTTCGGCATCCTCAAAAAAGCGTGTGCTCTGGTAAATCAAGATCTCGGCAAGCTCCCCGCCGATAAAGCGAAGCTGATTGTGCAAGCCGCTGACGAAGTCCTCGCCGGCAAACTCAACGATCAGTTCCCCCTCCGCATTTGGCAGACCGGCAGCGGTACCCAGACCAACATGAATGTAAACGAGGTCATTTCCAACCGCGCTATTGAAATTGCAGGCGGCGAGATGGGCTCGAAAAAGCCGATCCATCCCAATGATCACGTCAACATGTCGCAGTCGTCGAACGACACTTTTCCTGCCGCCATGCACATTGCGGCCGCCGAGCGCGTGAAGAACGCACTCATTCCCGCGATCAAAACCGTGCGCGAAGCGATCTCCGCCAAGGCCAAGGAATTCGACAGCATCGTAAAAATCGGTCGCACCCATCTGCAGGATGCGGTGCCCTTGACCATCGGCCAGGAATTCGGCGGCTGGGCCAGCCTGCTCGAGCGCGACATCCACCGTCTGGAGCAGGTACTCGACGGCCTTTACGATCTCGCCATCGGCGGCACGGCCGTCGGCACCGGACTCAACACTCACCCGGAATTTGCGCAGCGTGCGGCCAAAAAAATCGCGGAACTGACCGGCCTTCCCTTCCGCTCTCACGAAAACAAATTCGCTGCGCTATCCGCGCATGACGAAATCGTATTCGCCCAAGGCGCGATGGAGACGCTGGCCGCCTCGCTGATGAAGATCTCAAATGACATTCGCTGGCTGGCTTCCGGCCCGCGCTGCGGCCTGGGCGAGATATCCATCCCCGAGAACGAGCCAGGATCATCCATCATGCCCGGAAAAGTGAATCCCACACAGTGCGAAGCCATGACCATGGTGTGCGTGCAAGTTCACGGCGCAACCGCCGCCGTGGGATTCGCCGGATCGCAGGGCAACTTCGAACTCAACGTTTACAAGCCGGTCATCATTTACAACTTCCTGCACTCCGTCACGCTCATCACCGACGCTTGCCACGGCTATGTCGAATACATGCTGAAAGGCATTGAGGTTGATCGCGGGAAGGTCGATTGGTACGTAAAGAATTCGCTGATGCTGGTGACTGCCTTGGCTCCGAGGGTTGGCTATGACAAGGCGGCGCAAATCGCGCACACCGCCCATGTCGACCACTCCAGCCTCCGCGAAGCCGCGCTCAAGCTTGGACATCTCACAGGGGAAGAATTCGACCAACTGATGAAACCGGAGACGATGACGCACCCGTAATCTTTGAAGGATAGAACGCCTTCCCCCCGGGGCCGGACTACAACCCTTTCGCTTTCAACAGCACGTCCAAATCCTCCGGATGCAGCGCCCGCATCATCGCATCCTCGCGGGCCAATTCTTTCTGCCCGACTAACTGCGCCAGAGATTCTTCCAGCGTGAACGATCCCTGCTTGCGCGTGATGGTAATCTCCTGCTGCAAATGCTGCAGGGCATTCTTGCGGATGTGCTGTCGCCCGCCATATCCGACCATCAGCAACTCCGCCGCCGGCACTCGGCCCCCATTTTTTCGCGGAATCAGCGTCTGTGTCAGGATCGCAGCCAGCGCCATCGCCATCTCCGCTCGAATCGAGTGCTGTCGCTCCTGCGGAAAAGAATCCGCAATTCTCGATACGGTTGACGCCGCATCGGTCGTATGCAAAGTCGTAAATACCAGGTGCCCCGTCTCGGCCGCCGACAGCGCAATCCTCGCCGTCTCTGGATCGCGCATCTCGCCCACCACAATCACGTCCGGCGCCTGCCGCATCGCCGCCCGCAGCGCGGTAGGAAAGTCGGGTGCATCAATTCCAATCTCCACTTGCTCGATCACACTCTGAATATGGGCGTGCTCATATTCGATCGGATCCTCGATGGTCACAATGTGACGCGCCTCGCGCTGGTTAATTTCATTCACCAATGCCGCCAGCGTCGTCGACTTCCCCGACCCAGTCGCTCCACCAATAATCACCAGGCCGCGCTGCAGCTTCGCCAGCGCACTCACTCCCGCCGGCAGATGCAGTTCTTCGAGCGCCGGCACCCTCGCAGGCAGCGCCCGCACCGTCGCCGCGGCGCGTCCGCGCTCGCGATGCAAGTTGATGCGAAACCGGCCTAACCCTTCGACGCGATACGAAGAGTCTGCAATATGACTCTGCTCATACTCTTCGCGAGCATGAGCCGCCAGCGCCGGCAGCACGGCAGCCTCGATCTCGTCGCCACTCAGCGGCCTGTCGCCGATCGCTAGCAGCGCCCCCTCAACCCGCAGCGCCGCCGGCGCATTCGGCACCAGCAGCAGATCGCTACCCTTCCGCGCCGTCAGTTGCTCAAGCCACGTATTCAGCTGGGCAAAATCGTGGCCCTGATTTTCCGCGTGTATCACCTGAACCTGTCCAAGATTTCCTTCGGTCGTCATGATTCCCGGTTAGATGCAAAACGGGCATGCGGCGACACTCGTCCACGAGTAGAGAAGATTGTGTGTTGGAACATCGGGGGGCAATCGCTGATCGGCTGCGTCGAGCGCTAGTCCCGCTGCTTTAGTCCCAGCCCTGCGTGCAGTTTCAGTAGCCTTCTCCATGAACCTGCACTTTGCCTTTGAACATCCGGAAGAGGAGGGTGAAGTAGCCCAGGGCAAGGACCATCCCAATAATCCACCAAGTGATGCCGACGGTCAGGCCGTGCTGGGCAGCGGCAGTGTTGTAAATAGTCAGATTACGGGCGGGGTCGGTGCTGGCAGGAAGGACTACCGGATACAACCCAAACGCCGCGCCCACCAGCATCCCCACGATGTAGAGCGCGGAAGCGACGAAAGCCATTTTTTCCCGGTACTTCAAAATTCCATGCATCATGACAGCGAGACTGCCGAAGACAAGAACAGGAATCAGAAATCCGATGGCATGGTTTTTGTAGTTGTCCAGCACTCCGGGCCGGATGGAGACGGTCGCGACCAATCCAACAACCGTTAGCAGCAACTGCACCGGCCACGCCCATTGCGCCGTAAGCCGCGCACGCCGGTTCAAGTCGCCTTCCGTTTTCACGGCGATGTAGA
Organism: Candidatus Sulfotelmatobacter sp.; assembly: GCA_036269595.1. GTDB lineage: Bacteria > Acidobacteriota > Terriglobia > Terriglobales > Acidobacteriaceae > Sulfotelmatobacter. The sequence continues at coordinate 3,711 of DATBEI010000020.1, read as the reverse complement.
GCGCGCCGTGCGCGGTCAGCGTGACCAGCGCGATCACGCCGGTGAGAACGGTGTACCAGTCGAGGATGCCGTTGTTCTGACCGACGCGGAAATTGGTCCACAGGGGCTCGAAGAAGTATTCGTCTGCGCCCAGGGGAACGCCGCGAACGACATTGCCCAAGGCCGCGCCGAAAAAGATTGTAAGCAGCAGGCTGGAGCCGCAGAAGACAACGTCAAAGAATCCGCGCCACACCGGGTTTTGCATGTGGGTGCGCAGTTCAATGCCGATCCCGCGGAGCATGAGCAGCCAAAGCACCATCATTAGCGGCAGGTAGAAGCCGCTAAAGCTCGATGCATACAGAAGCGGGAAAGCGAAGTAGAGAGTACCTCCAGCCGCAAGCAGCCAGACTTCGTTTCCATCCCACACAGGGCCAATGGCGCGCATGATGCTGCTGCGCTCATCGGGCGTGCGAGCGGCGGCCAGGTAGATCACGCCTGCGCCTAGATCGAAACCGTCCAGGACAACATAGGCGGCTACCATTACGGCGACGATCATGAACCAGAGCGTTGGCATAGTTACTCCCTCAGGGGCTAAAGCCCCGGAATGTTTTGTGCTCTAACGGCACGGCTGAAGCCGCGCCCTTCCACAAACGTGGCACGCTGCTACCCAAACCCGCCACTTCCGAAACCTGGCGCCGAACTGCTCGCACGATCTAGCCATGCGCAGCCATTTCGGCTTCCGGGCCCTGCTCGATCTCGCGGCGCACCAGAAACAGGAACAGGATTCCGAGCACGGTGTACATGCCCATAAATCCGAGAAGCGTAAACATCCCGTTTCCGGCTGAAACTGTTTTCGAATACCCGTCTGCGGTGCGCATCAGCGAATAGACGAGCCAGGGCTGCCGTCCGATCTCCGCCGTCATCCACCCCGCCGTGTTCGCAATGTAGGGAAACGGCAGCGCGAGCATGAGAATCCAGAGCATCCAGTGGCTCGAGAACAGTTTGCCTCGCCATAACAGCAGCGCCGAAAGAACCATGATCGCAATGAAGATCGTACCCAGCCCGACCATGATGTGATAACTGAAGTAAAGCAATGCAATATTCGACGGCCATTGATCTTCGGGGAAGGCGTTCAGTCCCTTTACCTCCGCCTTCCATGCGCGATAGGTCAGAAAACTGAGAGCATTGGGGATAATCAGCGGATTGTCGATGGTGCGAGTGTCGACGTTCGGCTGGCCAATCAACACCAGTGGTGCGCCCGGCTGGCCGGTAAATAGTCCTTCCATAGCGGCGAGCGTCACCGGTTGGTTGTGAGCGATCAGGACGCCCTGACCGTCGCCCGTAGGAAACAACTGCAGAACGCTGAAGATCAGGCCCGCCACCACTCCTACCCGCACGAAGATTCGGCCCGAGGCTTCAAACTTTCCCCACAGCAAATAGAACGCGCCGATCGAGGCCATAGCGAAGGCCCCAGTAATGACAGCGCCGCTCATGTTGTGCGCATATTGCCACCACGCCCAGGGATTCAGGACTAGAGCCCAGAAGCTGCTAAGTTGCACGGAGCCGTCAGCCGCCTTCACGTAGCCTACGGGATGTTGCATCCAGGCATCGGTGGCGACGATGAAAAATCCAGAGAGCCACGAACCAGCAAACACCGCCACCGCTGACCACCAATGAGCGCGCGGGCTAAGGCGCTTTTCCCCGTACAAGAAGAGTCCCAGGAATGCCGACTCCAAGAAGAAGGCGAACATGCCCTCCATGGCCAGGGTCTGGCCGATGACGCCTCCGGCAAAACGCGAGAAGTGCGACCAGTTGGTGCCGAATTGAAATTCCATCGGGATGCCCGTCACCACACCCAGCACGAAGTTGATGCCAAAAATCTTCGCCCAGAAACGCGCCGCCTGATGATAGTTCTCATCATGGCGCCGTAGTCCCAGGGTCTTGAGCACGACGATAAGCGGTGCTAAACCCATGGTGAGCTGCGGGAAGAGGTAGTGGAAAGTAACGGTGAAGGCGAAGTGAAGGCGGTGAACTAAAAGGGCACTATCCATAAAAACCTCGAAGGCTCAAGGCTAAATGGTTACGAGAGGGACATTATGTGATCGTAATCACACTATGTTGTGGAAATCATCGCTTTTTGCGCCGCCGTTCCAATTCAGAACGCCGTATTTCCCGGCGTCGGCCGGCATCATCGTAGCGACGCTGTTGTTCTTCGGTCTCGGGAATGACGGGAGCAACTTTCAGGTGCTTACCCGCGCCATCGACGGCTACGAATGTTAGATATGCCGACGCTACGTGCTGTGCCGTGTCGGCAATGTAGTTCTCGACGAAAACTTTCACGCCAACTTCCATTGACGTATGGAAGACGCGGTTGACGGAGGATCGCAGGATGGCAAGATCTCCCACCCGAACCGGGACCAGGAAGTCGATGTGATCGACGGAGGCGGTGACGACGTAGTTTCGGGAATGGCGGTGCGCGGCCATCGCGCCGGCAAGATCGATCCAGTGCATGAGTCGTCCGCCGAGAAGAGCGGCGAGCGGGTTGGCGTCATTGGGAAGGACGATTTCGGCCATCTCGGATTGCGAATCGCGGACCGGGCGGGGAGTTAGGGAATCGTCTGTCATGGTTGTCTTCGTTTTACCTTGCGACTTCCTTGGTGCGGTGCCGGTTCTCCTAAAATCAACTTTTCTTTTTGAGGTACGACTCCAGAAAACATTCGGCCATTTTCTGGATGCCGGGGTTGCTGTGTTGCCGCAGCCAGGTCGCGCCCGATAAATCAAATTCCAGGTCGCCATGTTCGACGGGGCGGTGGTCGCGTTCGCATACATAGCGGAGAACAAGGACGTTCGCATGCACCGAGTTTGCCTCGGAACCTTTGCTGCGCGAATCCTTCCGCTTGGCGGCATCCAGTGGCGCCGAGACCGCGAATCGTACCGCGTCCCACACGCGCTCCGCCGGACTCCAGCAGCAACTGCTGGCATACCCAAGATTGCAGAACGCTTCCAGGACATCCTGTGCAGGAGTATTGCCTTCATGCCCTGGAGCCCTACAATGGCCGCTCCATCCCGCTCCCAAAGGCAGACGTGCGGGATGCGGCCAGTTGCCATTCTCCAGTTTCTCTACCGGCATGAAGTAGGGGCAGGCCATGGAATACTCACAGACTCAGAATTTTCAGGACTGGCAATTGTAAACAGTCGGAGCAGGTCTGGCCAGTTCGGAGCCAGGCTATTGCTCGATGGAGAACCCTCCGCGTCGCTAGAGCGATTGTAGTAATCTCGACAGCAGGAAGAATTCCGACATTATGGATCGCATCGCCACGCTGAATGAAATTTTGACGGAGAATCCCAAGGACGCCTTCGCACGCTACGGGCTCGCCATGGAGTATTCCAAGCAGGGTGACTTCGACCGGGCGCTGGCCGAGTTCGCGATTCTGCTTGAAGGCCATCCTGAATATACCGCCGGATATTTCATGGCGGCGCAGACGTTGGTGCGAGCCGAGCGCGTGGAAGACGCGAAGAAGATGTTGCAAGACGGCATCGCCTCGGCGCGCCGCACGGGAAATTTGCACGCGCAGTCCGAGATGGAAGCCATGCTCGGAGAACTGGGATAGGTCAAGTTTTCAAGTTTTCAAGTTTTCAAGTTTTCAAGTTTTCAAGTTTTCAAGTTTTCAAGTTTTCAAGTTTTCAAGTTTTCAAGTTTTCAAGTTTTCAAGTTTTCAAGTTTTCAAGTTT
>DATBEI010000102.1:0-12469 GCA_036269595.1 Candidatus Sulfotelmatobacter sp. | reverse complement strand
GGTTTACAAGCCCCTTGCTTGTTTTGGCCAGATTCGGGTTTCGGCTTCCGACCGCCGGGTAGTCGGGGAATCTTCGAGGCACGCCGGTCGGAGATGCTCGTTGCACACGAATGCGCCTCGGTTCGGACACAGCGGTAACGGTCTATTCTGAGCCACGCTTTTGAAGAGAAGCCTGGAGCTCGAGTATCTGCAACTGGACCTGCTTGACTTCCTTCAGCATGTCAACCTTGCTTCGATAGATCCGGTACCTCAGGTCTAAAACTGCCCCCCCAAAATACGCTAAGCCTGCCCAGAACCATAGGAAGCGGGTCGTAGCCGCATCGAACTTTTGCCCCCAGAACCAATTGACGATAAAAACGGCGAATGCAATCACGTAACATACCGTGGACGGAATTTTCTCCCAGAACAGCGCCTTCTCGTGTTTCGCCAATAATGACGCCGTTTCTTCGCGGTACGCTGCAAGATTCTCAGGCTGCGGGAGACGCGCCAGCAAACGCTCGCGCATGCTGTCATTTTGCTTTTCCATAGATCCCTCCACTCAGAATTTCCTTCATTGCCCGCTTCGCATAATGCATGCGGGATTTCACTGTTCCTTCGGAACACCCCACGACTTCGGCGATCTCGGCGATCGACAGGTCCTCAAGAAAATGCAGAACCAGAACCTCGCGATGCCTGGGACCGATCTGACTCAAGGCCAAATGAATCGCCGCCGCATCTTCTTCCGCAAACGACGGCTCTTCGGCTTCTTGAAAATCTTCGAGCTCCACCTGCTCAGCCCGCTCCCTGGATGTATTGCGGCGGATTCGATCTACCGCAACGCCATGGGTGATGGCGTAGAGCCACGAGCGCAGCGAGCCGGGATCCTTGAGCTTGCGAATGTCACGCAGCACCTTGATCCACACCTCCTGAAGCACGTCCAGCCCACTATCCTGATTGCCGGTCAAGCTGCTCGCGTAGTAGAGCAACGGGCGTTCCATGACGGCGATCAGGTCCTCGAACGCACTCATATCGCCGGACTGGCAACGGAGCGCAATCCACTCATAGCGTGCTCGATTTTCGTTATCCATGTGCCGTCATTGTTATGTCGAAGGGAAGGCGCCCAAGGTTCAATTCAATCGGATGAATTCGGTTTCAACGAGAGAAATGGACTTTTGTGGCCCGTAATCACTACGTGCAAAATTTCATGCGATCGCTGGGCGGAATCTCATTTCTGAACCCTGAACCCTGAACCCTGAACCCTGAACCCTGAACCCTGAACCCTGAACCCTAAACCCTAAACCCTGAACCCTGAACCCCTATCCCGTATTATGCAGCCCCGCCGCGATCCCGTTAATCGTCGCCCCCAGTGGATATTCCAGCTCCGCACACTGCTGCCCCTGCTGCTTCCGCCGCAATAGTTCCACCTGGATCAAACTCATGGGATCGACATACGGATTCCGCAGCCGGATCGATCGCGCCAGCACTCGATTCCGCCCCAACAATTCTTTTTGTCCAGTCAGACGCAGGATCATGCGCCGAGCCCGCAGGAATTCTTCTTCCAGCATAGAGAAGACGCGATCTCGCAACGCCGCATTCTTCACCAACCCGGAGTAATCCCGCGCGATCCCCAGATCCGCCTTCGCCATTCCCAACTCCACGTTCCGCAGCAACTCCGAAAACACCGGAAAACCACGCGCCATCTGCCGCAGAAGTTGCTCATGCCCCGGCCCGCTCTTGGCGAATTTCTGCAGCGCATGCCCCACACCAAACCATGCCGGAACCGCGTGCCGGCTCTGCATCCATCCAAACACCCACGGGATCGCGCGCAAATCTTCGAGCCTTCGTCCCTTGCTTCGTCGTGACGGCCGCGACCCGATGCGCGCCGTATCCAACTCATTCACCGGAGTCGCGTGCTCGAAATATTCCAGCACGTCAGGGTTCTCTGCAATCTCGCGTCGGTATACTCGGTACGCCTCCTCCGACATTTCCTCGATCGCCTGTTCCCAGCGCGCCTCGGCCTCTTGTTCCGGACGCGTCAGCGCCTCCAGGCTTGCCGCGATCATCAGTTCCAAGTTCCATTCCGCCAGCACCGCATCCGCATATTTCCAGTTCAGAACTTCGCCTTGCTCGGTAATGCGAATTTGCCCGGAAAAACATCCCGGCGGCTGCGCCAGAATCGCAGCATGCGTGGGACCGCCTCCGCGCCCCACCGTTCCACCGCGTCCGTGAAACAGTCGAAGCTTCACTCCGTTCTCCCGTGCAGCCCCATGCAACTCGCGGTGCGCTTTATAAAGTTCCCACGTGCTGGTCAGCATGCCTCCATCTTTATTCGAGTCAGAGTAGCCAAGCATGACTTCCTGCCATCGTCCCCACGAATCAAGCAGAGGCTGGTACTCCGCGTCGCTCCACAGCCGCCGCATCACGTCTCCCGCGCCCCGCAGCGACTCAATCGACTCAAACAGCGGAACCGGCATCAGCCCCGGATCCTCACCGTCAACCGATCCAGCCACTTGAACCCCCGCCACGCGAGCCAGTCGCACTACCGCGAGCACGTCCTGCTCCGTTTCCGCGCCGCTGATGATGTAACGCTGAATCGACTGGGCCGGATAGCTGCGTTTCAATTCCACGATTGCGCGAAACGTGTCCAGCAACTCCCGCGTCTCTTCCGAGCGCGCCTCGCCGTTGAGCGCTGGCCCCAACTCTTTCAATGCGTGAGCATGCACGCGCGCGTGCTGGCGAATGTCCAACGTATGTAGATGAAATCCGAACGTGCGCAGCTTCCGCAGCAGGGAATCGACGTACGTTTGTGCCAGCCGCTCTCCGCGATTGGAGCGCAGGCTGTCTCGCACCAGCAGCAAGTCGTCTTCAAATTGTGCCGCCCCCTGGTAAGCGCCGGCGGCATCCACCGCCTCGCGGCTCTGCTGCAGCTTGTGAAACATGTACGACAAAAACCGCCGATAACTTTCCGTCGTGTTATGCGGTCCCCATGCCAAATGCACGCCGGGAATCGTGCGTTCGTAGTGCTGCAGGCGCGAAAGCAATTCCTTCGAAACGCCGGCTTGCCGCCGCGAAGAACTCAACCGGTCGCTCAGCGCTTCCACATCGTAAAGGTACTCGCGCAGAATCAACTCACGCGCCATTTGCAGCGCGTTGCGGGTAGATTCCGGTTTCACCAGCGGATTGCCATCGCGATCTCCGCCAATCCACGAGCCGAAACGCACCAGGCTGGGCAAATTATTTTCGTCAAGCTCAAGGGCATACACGTCGCGAAAAGATTCCGCCATCTCCGCGTAAATTTTCGGCAGCGCCTCGAATAGCGAAAGCCGAAAGTAGCGCAGCCCCATCCGAATCTCGTCGTCCACCGTGGGTTTCGCCAGCCGTACTTCGTCGGTCTGCCAAAGCGAAGTCACTTCAGCGCGGATATTATTTTCGCAATCCTCCGCTTCTTCAGCAGTAAGTGGCAGCCGGTCCAGTCGCTCCAGTTGCTGCGCAATGCGCCGCCGCTTCAGCAGCACCGTCTGTCGCGCAACCTCAGTCGGATGCGCCGTGAAGACAGGCGTAATCGCAATCTGGCCCAGCGCCGCGACCGCATCCTCTGCCGAAATCCCAGCCTCTTTCATCCGCTGCAGCGTCCCGCGAAATGACCCGGGCAGCGCAGGATGTTCGCGATCCAACTTGCCTGCGCGTCGCCGCCGCTTGCGATGGTTGGTCTCGGCCAGATTCGTCAATTCGAAATACGCCGCAAACGCCTTCGTCACCTGATAAGCCTGGTGCAAGTCCATGCGCGCCACAATTTCCTGTGCCTGCTGCATGAGGGCCAGCGCAGAACTTTGCTGCGGGCCGCGGCGTCCCTTCTCGCGATGCCCAATCAGCAACCGCCGCAACTCTTCCACCGAGTCGAAAATCTCCTGTCCCGATTGCTCCACCAGCACTTGTCCCAGGATTGCGCCCAACGACCGCACATCCCGCCGCAGCGGATTATCTTTCGCCGCCTCGTCGGAATGCGCCGTCAGTTCCGCCAGCCGCGCCTGCTGGTCATCGGCTTTCCACAACGGTTTCGCCCTGTTTGCTGTCATGAGGAAGATGCTAGACAGCATAAACGACCCGGCGGGACCGAGCCATGAAAAGAGCAAATGCAATGATTCTTGGAGAAGCGGGCTGCTGGTTAGCGCGCCTGTCCGCCCAGTTCCCAACAACTAGCGTTTGTCATCCGGAGCGCGCCGCCGGAGCGCCCCGCCCCCATTCCTGCTTGAAATCCAGAGCGCCCCGCCCCCATTCCTGTTCGTCATCCAGAGCGCCGCGCCCCCCTTAATGCTTGTCATCCAGAGCGAAGCGAAGGATCTCTACTATCGAATAAACCCTATGGGCGGGCGTCTAAACATCGACCATGTCAAACAAAGCCGCAGACGTTCAAGCCCGAAGCCATCTAAGTTGTTTTGATCCGTGCAAATCCGTGCAAATCCGTGGCCAAGATTTTATTTCGGCACTTCGAAGCGGTACCCAATGCCACGCAGAGTCTTCAGATATTGCGGATGCCGCGGATCGGCTTCAATTTTTTCCCGCAGTCGCCGGATGTAAACGTCGATCGATCGCGGCGTCACAAACGAAGTCTCTTTCCACACCGCATCGAGTAGTTGATCCCGCGTCAACACGCGCCCGCGGTGCGTCGCCAGATATTCCAGCAGCCGGAATTCGCGCACCGTGGTGAGCACGTTGCGTTCCTGTACCCGCACCGTCATCGAGGAGATGTCGATGGCCAGCCCGCCTAATCGCAAGACCTGTTCGGGTTCGGAAGCGTGGTTCAACCCGCGCAGCACGCTGCGAATCCGCGCCACCAGTTCGCGCGGGCTGAACGGCTTGGTGATGTAATCGTCCCCACCCAGTTCCAGTCCCTTGATTCGGTCAGCTTCCGAAGTCTTCGCAGTAAGAAAAATGATAGGAACTGCCGCAAGCGCCGGCGTCTGCCGGATGTGCCGGCACAATTCGAAGCCGTCTGTTCCCGGCAGCATCACATCGAGCACGAACAAGCTCGGCATTTCGCGCAGCGCTTCGGAAATAACCGACGCCCCGCTGGCAAAGCTCTGCACAATAAATCCGCTACCCCGCAGATTGTGCGCAATCAGCCGCGCAATGTCTGCATCATCCTCGACCACAAAAATGGGAGACTCGGACGCACCGGCGGCATCGGCCCGCTCATAAGAATTCAGGGGGAGTTGCATTATTCGAGGACAACGGAACCCACCCAGCCCTGATTCCGCATCCAGACAAACTCTATGCAGGTAATGTTGCGCGAATGTGTACCGCAGGTTAAAGAACGATGAATTTGCAAGAGCAGTCGCCCGTACCCGCTGTTCAGTGTTCAGTTGCGGTGCCGCTTTACTGTAGACGCTCCCGCCTATAAAGCTTTGAACCTTGCTTTACTGCTATACCGAAGGCCCCCGCGAGATTGCCTTAGTCTGGTCACTGGTCACTGCCCCTGACCTCTGACCCCTGACCCCTGACCTACCCCGCCGTCTTCTTCTTCGGCACATGCCGCAAGCTGCGTCCTTCAATCAAGCTGTACAAATCTTCCGCAAGATTTGTTGTGTGATCGCCGGCGCGCTCCAGCGCCTGCGCCATCAGCAGCACATCAAAGCCGGTAGTATCTCCCTCGGCCACCGCGAGATATTTCTGGAATAAATCGTGACAAATTTGATCGATCTCTTTATCCATCTGCAACACCTTGCGCGCGCATTCCAGATCAAGCGTGGAGAAGCCTCTGTGAATCAGGTCGAGCATGTCGCGCAGCCTCGACGACATCTCCACCAACTGCCGCACGTCGGCCGCAGCGATCTTTGAGGTTCGTGCCTGCTTGCGCATCGCCACGCTCATCATTAAGTCGCCAATGCGCTCCAAGTCCGTCGTCGACTTCAAACTGGACAGCAACTGCCGCGCCCGCGCCTCGCTCACGCGCGTAATGGCCGCAGGCAGCCGTTCGTCGATCTGCCGCTCAATCCGGTCCAACTCTTGTTCGCATTCTTTAATTGCCAGGAAGGCCATGCGCGATGAATCGGTCAGCAGGTCGCGCACATTGAACGCCGCATCGCGTGCGATCAGGCAGGCCCCCAGGGCAAGGCGCACCAAGTCGTCCGGTCCCCGCAATTTCGGCTCCGCTTTGCCCGCACGCACGCTCGAATCGGGTTCTTCCACGTCCAGATTGTGAGAGGTTGGCGCTTTTCGTGGCATCGCGAAAAATGACAACGCCTGTCAACCGGCATTGCTCCAGCAAGCAGTTTATCCCCGAAATGTGAAAGTATGGTTACAACCTTGCCTTTACCATCCGTGGCACGGACTGAAGAGACGATCTACGAGGAGGTAAGTTTTGAATCTGGCCGATTATCTGCGCCGCCAGTTCGCCTACGACGAATGGGCGAATCGCGAAGTCTTAAACGCAATTCGGGCCGCCGGGGCAAAAGAGGCAGGTGGGACCGATTTCGCCGCCAACAAACGCTCCCTGCAACTCATGTCCCACATCCTCGCCGCCGAACTGGTTTGGCTCGAGCGCCTGAAGCAGCAACCGCAGAGCCTGCCCGTATGGCCCGAGCCCGACTTGGCGCAGTGCGAGGCCCAGGCCGCCAAACTCGGCGGGCAGTGGATGGAATTTCTCGACCTGATTACCGCAGGTGACGTTTCCCAATCCATCTCCTACAAAAACAGCAAAGGCGAGCCGTGGACCAGCATCATCGTCGATGTCTTGACCCACGTGGTGCTCCATTCCGCCTACCATCGCGGGCAGATCGCCAGCCACATGCGCGCCAGCGGCCAGACTCCCGCCTACACCGACTTCATTCACAGCGTGCGCCAGGAGCTTTTCAAGTAAGGTGGATTGACGCAATAGACCTAATCCCAATGGAAAAACGACTTCGAACGTTAAACCTGCTTTTTCTTGTGGGCGCCGTCGTTCTGGTATTCGTCCTGGTTACTTGGAGGAGCCCATGGAACCTGCAACGCTACATTGGGACCGTACTCGCCATCGTGGGAATCAGCTTCGTCGCGCTGGCTCGCTATCAGCTGGGCGCATCGTTTTCAGTGAACGCGAAGGCTCACAAACTTGTTACCTCCGGAATCTACTCAAAGATTCGCAATCCGATTTATGTCTTTGGTCTTCTCCTGCTGACCGGACTCGCGCTGGTGCTGCAGCAGCCCGCGTTTTGGATTTTCCTCGCGATCGTGGTCGTCCTCCAGACTGTCCGTGCTCGCCAGGAAGCCAAAGTCCTGGAGGCCGCCTTCGGCGAACAATACCGCGAATACCGCCGCAAAACCTGGTTTTAGTGGCCACCGCGCTTTGCCGAGACCCCGCCCAGCAAGTAATATCTCACCAATGAAAAAGATGCCTGCCGTTTTTCTTGCCGCACTCCTGCCCGCCCTGTGCTCCGCTCTTCTCTTTGCCTCCGATGAACCCAAAATTCCTCCCATGCCCGCACCTCTGGCTAACAATGCGGTCGTGGTTCTAAAGAATGGAATTGAAATTTATTCGCTCATGGGCATCGGCCCGAAAAAGACCTGGGACGACATCACCAACAAGATGTATATCCTTCGGCTCTCCTCGAAGAAGTGGGTCGAAGGCCGGGCCGTCCCCGGCGTGGCGGGCCGCCTCGGGGCTTCCGCCATCGCCGCTCGCGGACAGATTTTTGTCTTCGGAGGATTTGTCGTGGACGGCCAAGGCAACGAAATTACGGTCGGGGATGTGAATTCTTTCCGTCCCGACGACCATCGTTGGTATCGCGCCGCCGACATTCCCGTGCCCGTCGACGCTGCCGTCATCGGCGTATTCCGCGATCGCTATATTTACCTGGTCGGCGGAAAATCGAAAACCGGTCCCGTCAACACCGTGCAAGTCTACGACGTCGAAAAGAATACCTGGAGCCAGGCCACGCCCTTTCCCGGAACGCCGGTCTTTGGTCATGCCGGGGGAGTCGCCGAGGATGCCATCGTATTCGTGGATGGCGCCAAGATCGATCCCGAGAAGAAAGATTCCGGGCCCACCGGTTCCTACGTCGCCTCCGACGAGTGCTGGCTCGGAAAAATCGACAAAAAAGATCCCAACAAGATTGAGTGGAGCAAACTGCCTCCCCATCCCGGCGCCGCGCGTTTCGGCATCTTCGGCGGCGGGGGCGAAAAAGAACACAGGGTTGTCTTCTCCGGGGGAACCCCCACTTTCCACAACTTCAAGGGCGAGGGCCCCGACGGCAAACTCGGGCGCATCTCCGCCTTAACCTTTGTCTTTGACTTGCATGGCAACCGTTGGGACACGATGAACGACCAAACGCCCGATCCCCGCACCGACGGCCGCGGCATCCTTCACACTGCGATCGGCCCCTTAGTCCTGGGCGGCATGTTGAAGAACCAAGCCATCACAGCCAATGTCATGGCTCTGCAGAAGAAATAAAATCAGGGGCGCACAAAAAATAAGGGCAGCGTCAAGAACAGAACGCTGCCCGAGTTCACTTGCCGCGCGCCTACTGCGCCGCGCTATGCGTAAATGCAATATTCAGCCCGGTGGTAAAGATCAAGTCATTCTTCTTGGCGCTCAGCGGCGGGTTGGTCACATAAATGTCGCCAAACTGATTCTGCCAGCCCAGCCATTTGCTGATCTTAGTTACCGTTCCCAGATTGCAGATGAAACGATACTCGCTCGTGTTCTGCAGATCGGGATAGATATACGCATTCTCCGTAAGCACTGTGCTCTTACCCATCTTTTGCGTCAGTTCCTCGCCGAGGGTTAGAGCCACGAACTTGTTAGTAACCCCATAAGACGCATAGACCGGCGGAACGGTTCCCACTACCAGCGGGCCGTTCGAATAGGTTTCATGCGTGTAGTTCACGCCGCCCAGCACGTTCAGAATCGTGGCATCGTTGTTGATGGCATGTAATCCAAAACCGCCGCCGTAAACCGCGCGCAGATCGAGGAACTGCAGCGCATTGGCCATGAAGTCCGCGCCCACAAACGCAAATAGCCGCGGATTCAAGTTCCGGTCATAGCGGATTCCGCCTTCCTGCAGGCTGGCCACATCGCTAGGAGTAGCCAGATCGTTCTTCGTGTCAATCGAACTGGCATAAAGCGTGATCTTGTCGTTGAGCGTGGGATGCGTCGCATTGAAAGCCAGCGCCAGGTTTTCCGTCTGGGCGTTGCCGCGAGCGACCGAGAAGCCCACGTTGATTCCGCCATCCCAACCATTCATCAGCCCGGGATGCACGAACTTCTGATACGCCTCCTCGCTGCGAATCTCAGTCACATCCTCTTTGGGCGCTTCCACAGTCCCGGCAGTCTTGGTCGCAATCTCCACCTTGCCGTCCGACGTAGTCATCGGGCCGACCGCCGTCTTCCCGCCTTTCAAGCTGACATGCAGGGTCTGGTCGCTCTTGATTTCCTGAATCTCTTCATACTTGATGGTGACGTCGTCCGCAGCGTCTGTGTGAATCACGAGCGTCTTGCCGTCCGACTTCACGATGGTGCCAGTCAGTCGATCCCCGTTTTTCAACGTGACCTGATCGGCAAAAACCGCTGATGATGAGACGGCAAGAAGGGAAGCCAGCAAAAGGACTTTCACTTTACACACGTTTTCCAACCTCCAAAGTGGCAGACGTTTGAGGGCGGAAACCCCACGAGGGTTGCTTTGAACACAATTAGGAATAACACGGCTACGAAGCAGCCGGATACCGCCGCGAGCGGCCTGGATCAAGCCTTGGGTTCAGTCTTCTTGCTTGAATCCGTCGAGGCCTGCGCTGGGGGATTATCCTTCATGCCCTCTTTCAAGGCGCGGATCCCCTCGCCCAAACCTTTGCCCAACTCAGGCAATTTCTTGGGGCCGAACACCAGCAGCGCGATAAAGAAAATCACTACCAGGTGCATCGGTTGAAATAGACCTTCAAACATCGGAGCCTCCAAGGGCGCTAACTACAATTCCTAATCATACGCTATCGGATGCCTCGGGGGAAGGCCAACCGACGGGGCCGGTTTTTTCGGCCTGTCCATCTTTTACCTCGTTGCCATTAACTCCTCGGTGAATCCAGCCACGGCCAATTGTGATTTCGATCACACTTCATTCCCACGCCCCAGTGCCACACTCCCAATACATCTCCCTCCTCGGTTACCTCCGTGATCTTACTCGAGGGTCCGTCGACGGGCTATGTTTTCGCAGGGGCTTTGCGAGGGGCGTCCGCCGCACTCCTTCAACGCTCCGCCAAGCAAGCCATTCCTTGTGTCGGGGAGTCCGGTGAGAGTTAAGCCTGCATTTTTCGTCTTGCTGCTCAGTCTGGCAGTCGCTTCCGCCCAAACCGCTGAAAATCAATCTGGAAACATCGCAGCCACTCTCCGCCAACCGGTCAACACCACGCAACTGGCCGCATGGCTGGCTGCAGGCGTTCCAGGCGGCCGGCTGGCCCGCGTGGTCCGCGAACGCGGCCTGGCCAACCTCCTGACAAATAACGAGTTGCAGCAATTGGCAGCCAGCGGCGCTGGCAAGGACCTGATGCGGATCGTTAGTTCGGGCAACGTCCTATCGGCCAGGATCGGGCCTGCCATTCCCGCCTCATTGCTGAAGGCCGCGGCCGAAATCCGCCAGCAGAAGTTCCGCGAAGCCGAAGTTGACCTGCACCAGGCAATCGGCCCCGATCAGGCCAATTCTGCCCTGCACTTTGCCCTGAGCGGCGTCTACCGTCAGCAAGAGAAATGGGACGAGGCCTTCGACGAACTGGAACAGGCGATACGCCTTATGCCCGATCTCAGCGACAACCATGCAGCCATGGCCTACCTGTTCTATCGTCTGGACGATGGTCCGAACGCCATTGGCGAGGCCCGCACTGCTCTCAGCCTCGATCCCAATAACGCCGACGCCTATCAATATTTGGGCCTCGGTCTCTATTCGAACTATCAGTACCGGGCCGCCGTTCATGCCTACGCCGAGTCGCTGGGGCGCGATCCCAACAACGCCGACACTTATTACGACATGGGAATCGCCCTGCATGCCGACGGCAACATCTCCGGTGCGATCACAGCCTATCGGCAAGCCATTCGCCTGCGCCCAGAGTTTTGGGAGGCTCACTCCAACCTGGGCTTGATCCTGCACGAGCAGGGGAACCTTGACCAGGCCGTCACCGAATATCGCGAGGCCAAGCGAATCGCTCCCAGCGAAGCCTCTGTCCAGAACAATCTGGGCAACACTTATTGCGACCAGGGCAAGTACCGGCTGGCGGTCGAGGAATTGCAGTCGCTGTACGACAAGCATCCCGAATGGCAGCAAGGGCATGCCTGCATGGCCAGCGCCTACATGGCGGAAAAAAATTATGACGCCGCGGTCGAGCAATTCCGCCTCGCCCTGCGGGAGAATCCGACTGGATCGACCGAGCACCGCATTCTCGGCCAGGCCCTGATGCTCGCCAACAGGCCGGAAGAAGCTCTGCGCGAACTCCGGCTAGCCGTTTCGCTCGATCCCAGTTCAGAAGCTGCACATCACCTCTTGGGCACGGTGTTGTTTCAGCAACAGCAAGTCAGCGCCGCGGAGAAAGAATTTCGCGAAGCTCTCCGCCTGAATCCCTCGGCCGACAATCACTACTCGCTGGCGGCGTGCCTGATCAGCATGGATCGCAATGACGAAGCGTTGGCGGAGCTGGAATCGGCCGAGCGGCTCGATCCCGAGCGCGCCCTGTACCATGCGCGCCGCGAAGAACTTCTGAAAGTGATGAAGGAAACGAAAACCCAGTAACACCCGCAGCGGCAGCCGCCTCGGCTGCCGGTTGCGAAGGGAAGCCAAGTTCGAATCGCGAAAACGATCGACGGTGGAGACTGATAATGGCGACTAACGGAACGCAATCCAAGCAAGCATCCGGCACCGCCGCCGGCTTACAAGCGACGCTGGCCCGGGAAACTTCGTCTACTCTGCAATCGGATGCGCCGCGCAAAATTGCCGGCTACGGCTTGCCTTGCGCGAAATGCCATCTCTACTATCCGGCCGATCTCGATGCCTGTCCGACCTGCAACCATAGTGAGCGGGTTTCTCCGGTTGCGCCCAATTTGCCGCCCCGAGTCTCGCAAGCCACGCCCGATCCAGTCCCCGATACTACGGTCGTCGAGCAGGAGCGCGAAGAATTTCTGCGCCAGTTCAAATCGCAGCTGATGGAAGCCCACGCCGAAGTAGTCAATGTTCCCGAAACGTTTTGCAAGTTTGCTGAACACCATTCCGGCGAACAGGCCCACGCGGAAATCTGCCAGTCCTGTTACGAGCGAGTTCAGGAGCGTGTCGACATTTATGAAGCGGCGCTGCATCTCGACCTGAAGGAAGCGGCGCAGATTATTTACGACGCCGTCTGGGCCGATCCCTCCGATCCCAGCAAGACTTATCAAAACGCGGCCAGCGCCCTGCTCACGGAACTGCGCAAGCGTGCGGGAATGAACACGGTGCTGGGACCATTCCAACCTTTATCCCACTGAAACGTTGTAAGTCGTTGAGTC
>DATBEI010000272.1:0-5653 GCA_036269595.1 Candidatus Sulfotelmatobacter sp. | reverse complement strand
GTTCGAACCTCCCAAAGTGGAAGGAGACGCGATTTCACGGTATCTCGATTCGATCACTTTGGAACAGCATTACATGGAACGATTCGGTCTAAGCCGCGAAACGGTTCGCACGTTCCTCTCGCCAGTGGAGGGAGGCGGTTCGGGGTTAGGACCCGATGCTTTGTCTGCATACTCAGACCATGCATTTGAAATGCTGC
This sequence comes from Candidatus Sulfotelmatobacter sp., assembly GCA_036269595.1. Lineage (GTDB taxonomy): Bacteria > Acidobacteriota > Terriglobia > Terriglobales > Acidobacteriaceae > Sulfotelmatobacter. The sequence goes on along the minus strand of DATBEI010000272.1, from coordinate 5,456 downwards.
ATCCTTTACCGGAAGAAGAAGGAGGGTCTGATCAGATGTTTCCGGGCGGTAACGCGACAATTGCGAGATTGATATTGAAAACTTTGATCCCGTCCGCAATCAATGGTCCGCATAGTGTGGAAGGAGTTTGCCAGAATCAAGTGAACTTTGCTGCATTGGACGCCTCCGGAGCCGGAATGAGAATTCGTCTGTCGTCCACTGTCATCCGTGTAAAGCATGATGGACAACACGATAAATCTGACTCTGTGTCGATCGCATATTCAAACGAAGGTAAGTTGTACCGCCTTAAAGCACGCTCGGTCGTGATGGCGGGCGGATGCTGGACTACGAAACACATTGTGAAGGACCTTCCCCAAAGTCAGGGGCAGGCCTACGCACAGTTTTACCGCTCACCATGCATGATGGTTAACGTTGCTGTCAGAAATTGGCGGTTTTTGTACAAGCTGGGAATGAGTGGTTGCCGTTGGTTCGAAGGATTGGGCAACTATATGGAAGTTCGCAAGCTGGCGCTGACCGGGATCGAGGATCGAACGATCGGTCCAGACTCGCCGATCGTGCTTAGCTTGAAAGTTTTGTACTCCTACCCTGGGGCTCCGACCGAAGCGCAGGGGAACCGCGGCCGTGCAGAGATGCTGGGAACATCTTTCAGAGATTATGAACGTCAAGTCCGTGAGCAATTTAGTGAGATGTTCGGGCGCAGCGGCTTCGATGCGCGGCGTGACATCGCCGGAATTATCTTGAATCGCTGGGGACATGCCTATCTGAACCCGCAACCCGGGTTCTTCTTTGGACGCGATGGTCAACCCGCTTCCCGCGAAATTCTGCGCAGTGCGCCATTCGGCCGCGTGGCATTTGCGAATACTGATCTAGCGGGAGCCATGGACCATCGCTACTCGATACTCGAAGCAAAACGAGCCGTGGGCCAGCTGCTGGATCAGGTCTTGAGCTAGCTGCTTCACCGTCGACAGAAACGTAATGCTAGCAGCGAGCGCCGCCGCACAGATTGCCCTCTCTCACCACTTGACTGCGTCCACTAACCGAGCGCTTGATTACGTGCTGCGCCGCGGTCGCGCGTAGCGCTCCCAAACTCTAATTATTAATTTAATAGTTGACAAGAGAGATTGCGTGCAATATAAATCTGTAACTATTAATTACTTAATTGTTCGCCCTGAGGAGGTATCGTTGGCGCGAAAAAAATCACCGAACTTAACCGAAGGTGAACTACGGCTGATGAATGTAGTGTGGACGAAAGGGCGAGCGAGTGTGGGTGACGTAGTAGCATCATTGCCAGCCAATCCGCCGCTTGCCTACAGCACCGTGCTGACCACGCTGCGCATTCTCGAGGCCAAGGGCTACCTGCGACACACGAAGAAAGGACGCGCTTTTATCTATGAACCCGTGATTGCGCAGGAAGAAGCCAGCCGTACCGCACTGGGTCATTTGGTGAACCGCTTTTTCGGCGGTTCGCGCGAACTGCTGGTCGTGAATCTACTGAAAGAAGAAACAATAGGCCGAGCCGAATTGCGGCGCATCAAGAGGATGATTGCGGAGAGCGGAGAAGGAGAACAGAAATGACGCATCTCAACTTCGCCATGACGACTCTTCTGAACGGAATCTGTCAGGGCACAATTCTGGCGGCAGTGATGTGGGTCTTTCTGAAACTGCTTCCGCGATCAAATTCGACGACGCGCTTCGCGGTTCTGTGGCTAACCTTGCTCGCTGTCGTGGCGCTGGCTACCGGATTGGTGTCGTCCAGAGATCTCACTACTGCAAGGGCTCAACCGGACTCGCTTCCGATTGCGACAACGAATCCGCCTTTGGCCACGACTTTTGCCCCGGTTCAAAATCGGCACTTGGAACTGAACGCCGCCGCGAATCCCGATTCACATTCCGTATCACTTCCTGAATCAAACCGTAAATCCGCATCTCAACCAGGTGTCGAATCCGCGCTGCGAAACGCCGCCTCTCGGACTTCATCGGTAGCGATGAAGGCGGTTGAGCATCCACTCATTCGCATTCCTTCAGGAAAGGTTCTAGTCGCGATCGAGATTCTATGGGCTCTCCTGTCCCTGGTGATTTTGGCGAGGCTGGCAGCCGGATACCGGGAACTGCGAAGGTTGAAATCGGGTGCCACGCCGGCTCCGGACCGGTGGGAGTTGAGGTTGAGGCGTCTGTGTGCAATCAACCGTGTTCGCCGACAAACGCGATTGCTCATCTCGAGGCAGGTTGCGGGCCCGGTGTCGCTCGGATTTCTCGATCCAGTGATTCTGATCCCTTGGGCACTTCTTGACACGCTCTCGGACTCGGAACTCGACCACATTGTGATGCACGAACTCGCCCACCTACAACGCCGAGATGATTGGACCAACCTGGCACAGAGACTGATTGAAGCAGTGCTTCCGATTCAGCCGGCGGTCTACTGGCTCGGTCACCGGATGTCAATCGAGCGTGAAATGGCATGCGATGACTGGGTGATCGCAGCCACAGGAACGGCGAAGCCATATGCGGCATCGCTCACGAAAGTGGCGGAACTCTCGCAATTTGGACCCGCTGGCATACTTGCCGCAGGCGCGGCGGGAACCCAGTCACAGCTTTTCCGGCGCGTTCATCACATCCTGCATAGAACCAGGAACGCAGCCCCGAAGCTTGTCTTTGGTCCACTGGTCGCGGCTGTTGCCGCAGTTGTCGGATTGATCTTTTTGGGCGCGCGGGCTCCGCAGATGATTGCGTTCGCGCAGAATCCGGCAAGCGAAAACAGCCGGCAGAAGATTACCGTAACAACAGCGCCAAAAGCATCGCATGCGCTGCCGGCATCGGCAGTACCAATTGCGGCGCCGATTCCGGGTGCACGGTTGGCGGCTTACGCGTCGCTAACCCCGATCGCGGTGCTTCCTCCATACGCATCGCCGGCAGCGCAAGTTGCCACTTCGCCGCTGGCACCACCAGCGCCTCTCGCGCCCTCCTCTCCCTTATCTGCCATGGCGCCGCTGACACCCCTGGCGCCCCCACCTCAGCAGAGTGGCGAGACCCATATGGAACTCACAACCCAGAGCGGGTGGACGTCACTGAAAGTGAAGCTTGACGGCGCAATCGAGTTCACTGACGACGATCACGATGTTAAGTCATTGTCGCCCAATGGACATTTCACCCTCGAAGAAGGGAGTTGGCTTTCCGGACGCGGGTACGACGTGGAAGCGGATGCTACGGGAAAACTTACAAAGACCTACTCGATGGGGCGCACTTCCAAACCGTTGGACGACGAGGGGCGTACATGGCTAGGGCGCTTGCTCCCACAGGTGATTCGAGATACTGGGATTGGAGCAGGATCCCGCGTCGCGCGAATACTTCGGCAAGGTGGTGCTTCGGCTGTGATAGCCGAGATTGGATTGATTCACAGCGATGGGTCGAAGCGCATTTATCTGGAGCAGTTCTTCTCCCAAGCGACACTGAATGCGGAACAGCTCAAAGACTCGTCCAAATTAATCCGGGGGATCTCGTCGGATGGCGATAAGGCGCAGGTGCTGATTACTGTGGATGAGAAGTATTTCGCGGGCGACCTTCGTCCGTACCTTTTTGACGCAGCCGAGAGCATTCATTCAGATGGCGACAAACGCAGGGTGCTGTCCGACATCATTAAGAAGGATGGGGGAAACACTGAGTCTCTTGTACGCGCGGCGCGGGCCGCAAGGCATATATCCTCCGACGGCGACAAGGCGGAGGTCATGATTGAGATTGCCGATCCCTATCGTACGAGTGATGAACTTCACATGGTGTACTTCGAGGCGGTTGATTCGATTTCCTCGGATGGGGATCACGCACATGTTCTCTCGAAATTGCTCGAAAGACATGGCGACGATAGCGACACACTAGCTCGTGTCCTGCATTCGGCTGAAAAAATCTCCTCAGACGGCGACAAGGCTCGCGTGTTAAGAGAAGCCGTGTCCAGTTACCGCGATGACCAGGCCGCACGGAAGGGATTTTTTGACGCGGTGAACTCGATTTCGAGTGATGGCGACCACCAGCAGGTGCTTGTGGTGCTCGTCCACAGACAGGGAATTGGGACAGACGCCCTTGGAAGAATCGCGAATTCAGCGCAGCGAATTTCGTCGGACGGGGATAAAGCGCGTGTCCTTGTAGACCTCGCTGGGGCGAATATTGAGCCGGTTCGCGACGCTTTCTTTGCTGCTGCGGACAGCATCCATTCAGATGGAGATCACTCCCGCGTTCTCACAGCGGTGCTCGACAAGCCGGGGACTTCGAGCGCGATGGCGATTGCTTCCATTCAGTCGGCAACCAACATTTCCTCGGAGGGGGATAGGGCGCGCGTACTGCTGGACGCGGCTAACCGGTATTCCAATGACCCGGGTGTCAACGCCGCCCTCCGTAAAGCAGTGGAAAGCTTGCACTCGGATGGCGAATATCGCGCGGTGATGTCTGAAATCGAGCGTCATCGCGGAACCATCTGACGCGGAGACAATCTTCTTATCAGTACACTGATTTGCCGACCATCGTTCGTGCACCGTGAGACCAGTGGTCTTTTGTTGCATGTTTGTTTACGGATTAGCCCCAATTTACCGCCGACAAGCTGAGTATGGTCCGACGCGAGGCCAGCCGGAAGTTATGGACTTGGCGCAGCAGCGGAATGAACTGAAAGATTTCTTCTTCCCGGTTAATAAAGCATTACACTCGATCCAGTCACCCTCGAAAAACTCGTCAGAAGAAGACTGGCAATCTGGGGGCTCCGCCTCACGATCGGAGGCATGGTTGATGATTTTTCCGAGCTTTGATCTCACCGGCCAAGTGGCCTTGGTAACCGGCGCTGCACGTGGCTTAGGCAATGCGATTTCACTGGCGTTGGCGCATGCCGGCGCCGACGTAGCACTCGGACTGCGCGATGTGAACGCACGCGGAGACCTGGCCGATCAGATCGAAGCAATGGGTCGACGTGTACTGCCGTTACAGATGGACGTCGGACGACTCGATCAGATATTCCAGGCCGTTGATGACACGGTCACACATCTCGGAAGGCTCGATATCCTGGTCAACAACGCGGGACTCGCTCCAGATAATCTCGCAGAGAACGTGCGCGAAGAAGACTTCGATCTGACGCTTGCGGTTAATTTGAAGGGGACATTTTTTGCCAGCCAGGCTGCTGGACGAGTGATGATCCGGCAACGAAGCGGGCGCATTATCAACATGAGTTCACAAGCTGGCTTCGTGGCGCTACCAACCGAGTCGGTGTACTGCATGACCAAGGCCGCCATTGCTCACCTCACTAAATGCCTTGCCGTGGAGTGGGGGAAATACAACATTACGGTCAATGCGGTCGCGCCAACATTTATTCGCACTCCGGGGACGGAGACCGCCCTCGCGAACCCCGAGTTCCGCTCAGACACGATCGAGCGCATTGCTGCGTTGCACCGCATTGGTGAGCCGATGGATGTGGCGGGTGCGGT
>DATBEI010000268.1:0-2531 GCA_036269595.1 Candidatus Sulfotelmatobacter sp. | reverse complement strand
TTGCGAAACACGACTTTGACGCCTTCGCGCCAGCGCTCGTCAATGCCTACGAATTCCCAATCGATTTCGGGGGCAAGGTAATGCAGCAAAGTATCAGTTGCAGGATGCACGTGCAGCGCAGGCGCCACCAGGTAGAGCAATGGCTTTTCGGCCGACAATTCTCGGTCGGGAAAATATCCGAAGCGGGGAAACTCCCCGCGCGAGTGATGCCACTCGACTCTGGACCAATAATCGAGGCCCTGAAGCGGTAGGTGAATGTCTTCGTCGGCCTTGAGTTCGACGACGGCGAGACGGCCTTGGTGAGTGCACGTCAGAACGTCAAGCATGGCGCGGTCGGCGGCGGAGAAGGCTGGGACCTGCGAATACTGCGCGCGAGGATCGAGCCGCTCGTCGATCACGCCGACATCGGCCACTACCAGCGACTCGAGCCAGCGTTCGGGGCGCAGCCGGAAAAGCGGGTGTTGGCGTGGGCCGTAGGGATGGCGCGTGTCGCGGATGGCAGAGAGCAGCTGTTCGAAGAATATCCAGTTGCGCTGTTCGAGCACGCGCTCCTCGGGGCCCACCCCGAAGACAATTTCCTGCTTGCTGCGGAATGTCGAAACTTCGGCGCCCATGCGGGCGCGGGCAAACTCCAAGCCGCGCCAGCGGAAGGCGAGTTCCGCAGCGGAGAGAACGGCAACTTCGCAGTTGGGAAGAATGCCGCGGATTCGGGCGATGGAATCGGCGAACCGCTCTAACGCGGCCGTTTCATTAAAAGCATGAACCAGTCGCGTTGCAACGTTGCCACGATCGCCGCAGTCTATCTGCCGCAGCGCATCGTGGCGCTCATCCAGTTCATACAAACTCCATTTAGCGGCGGCGCGATTCAGGTTGGCCATGCGCTCTCGAACCAGGGCGGAGCAGCCGTGCGGAACGAAAAGGTGAAGGCCTTCGACGAGAAACTTCCCTGCCGAGGAATTACGACAGGCTTCGAGCCACAGGATGCCGAAGGTGAGGGAGGCGTCGATGGAAGCCTGCGTTTCGGAAGCGTTGACTCCAAGTATTGCGAACGCGGACTGGCCTTGGCGCAAGACTCCGCGCGCATAAATTGGGCCGAAAGATTTCTCCAGGTCGACGGCGGTAGTGAGACGGGTAACGGCGAATCCGGGGAAGTGGCGATCGAGAGCGCGCCGCAGCTTTTGTTCGTAACTTGACCGGGCGGTTTTTTTTGCCGAGGGCGAACGGCGGTCGCGTTCGCGGCAAATTTCCAGCCGCGTCGGGCGCGATTGCCCCAGGCGCTGCACAGCCAGTTTCAAAACGCCATTTTTCACCTCGGCATCGAGCACGCGGCGCACGGTGTTGCGCTCGCTCGACCACAAGTGCAGCAGGCATTTGTTGAAGTCGCCGGAGATCGAATATTTGGATTGCGCCAGGTCGAAGGCGACGGTGCCGCCTTCGAGAACGACCGCGCCTGAAGCTTCGCTGAGAAAATCCTGAACGGTGCGGGCGAGGGCGTCTGAGGTCACCAGGGGATTGTCCACGTTAGCGAACCCCATGTCTGTGACGAGTGACCATTGTTATCGGTGGACTTGTGGAAGAGTTTGGAGGCTGGTGATTGCCAGAGTGGAAATTGGTTACACGGGATCCCTTCTATCGCGCTCAGGGCCTTTGCTCCGCCTGAAAAGCCGTGGGAGGCTAAGGCTTGAACATATCCTGTCATCCTGACGCCCGCCCGTGTCTGCGGGCTGAAAGGACCTATGAACTGTTCGGAATAGTCTATGCCGCCGGCAATCGCAGAGGTCCTTCGCTTTGCTCAGGATGACAAGGGGTGGAGGGAGGCGATTGGATCGAATTGCGTGTGGGATAATAGAGGCACAGGTATTGCCCGCTCCGAGTCTTCGCTAAACTCGCCGGCATCTAAATTAGGTGGAGAAACACAGCTTGGATAAACTCAGCTCGCATAAGCAACGATTTTTCTTCGAACATTACGGCGTCACCGAGAACGATCTGGAACGCTACTTGTCGGCCGCGCTTTCCGCAGGCGGCGATTACGCCGATCTTTACTTCGAATATCTTTCGTCGACTTCTCTAATGGTGGATGAATCGATGGTGAAGTCGGCTTCACAGGGTATTTCAGCGGGATGCGGCGTGCGCGTCGTCTCCGGAGAACGCACGGGCTACGCCTATACCGACGACCTCTCGGCGGCGCGTATTCTGCACGCAGCGCGCACTGCGGCGTTGATTGCGAGCGCTCCCGCGAAAACTACGGTGGCCGGTTTTCAGAAAGCGGCGGCGCGGAGCTTATATCCAGTGACGCTGCCCTCGGTGGATGCCGAGATCAGCGCCAAGGTCGAACTGGTAATGCGGGCGGATAAGGCCGCGCGCGCCTACGATCCACGAATTCAGGAAGTGCGGGCCAGCTATGCGGACGAACTGCGGAATATTTTGGTGGTTGGTTCCGACGGAACGTTTGCGGAAGATTCACAGCCGCTGGCGCGCATGAACGTGTCGTGCATCGCGAAGACGCCGGGAAACTCGGCGCGCGGATCATC
>DATBEI010000255.1:0-5986 GCA_036269595.1 Candidatus Sulfotelmatobacter sp. | reverse complement strand
GTGCAATTCAGAAATCCGCTTGACGAATTGCCCGGAGTTGCGTCTAACTAGCATTAGCAGCAGCTGGGGAATTCCCGCCTTAGGGTTTATCTGATGTTTGCGCAACTGAATTCCGGATACGCGCGACGGCAACGTTGGCTGCGGACCGGTTCGCTCGCCTTCCACGGTGTGCTGCTCGCGTGGCTGCTGCATACCCCGGAGCCGCAACTCCTGACTGCGGTTTCGGTGGCGGTCGGGCAGAACGGCAAGTCGCTCACGCGGCTTTACTGGCCCAGTAAAACTCCCGACGACAGCAGCCGGAGTTCTTCTGATGCGGCTACCGAGCGCTACCGTCACCAGCGGCTGAGTCATGAAAAGTTGATCTGGAAGACGCCCGCGCAGCAAGCAAAATTGGCAACGCCGCAGAATACTCTGGCGCGCACCAATGCTGAGGACGACGCCAAGACGCAGACACTCTCGGCGTTGGGACACGGCGCGCAGGCCGGGCTTCCCTACGGGACGCTGAGGAGCGGTCCCTTTTCCGGCAATGAGATTCGTCCGGCTCTACCGGTTACCACCTCTGATCCGGTGGCTTATCCGTGGGAGTTGCCCGACTCGGAAGGCAACGTGGTGGTGGAGATCGTGATCGACACGCGGGGAGAGATTGTCGACAAAAAGGTTCTGCACAGCATGGGAAGCGATCTCGACGAAAAAGTTCTGCTGGCGCTGAATAACTGGCATTTCCAGCCGGCGACGCGCAATGGCGCGCCGATCGCTTCCAAGCAAGACGCCATCTTCCATTTCCGGGCGCGCGGATAGGGCGACAATACCGTGTCGTCGCGCCGCTAGAACGGCCAGCCGCTATAATAAATGTGTGAGTGAAAACGCAATCGAGCAAGTCGCGTCGGCGGATTTCCCTACGCGCTGGGGTCAATTCCGCATCTACGGCTTCCGCCGGCGGTCCGGATCCGATGGCAATCGTGAAGTGGAAGAGGCGGTCGCGCTGGTGATGGGCGACGTAAAGTCTTCGCCGCGGCTTGTGCGCATTCATTCACAGTGCCTGACGGGCGACGTCTTTCATTCTTTGCGCTGCGATTGCCGCCAGCAGCTTGAGCTCTCTCTGTCGATGATTGCCGAGGAAGGCGCGGGCATCCTGATCTACGAGCAACAGGAAGGCCGCGGGATCGGGCTGATGGCGAAGCTGCAAGCGTATGAATTGCAGGATGCGGGGCTGGACACGGTGGAAGCCAACGAACGGTTGGGATTCAAGAACGATTACCGCGACTTTGCGCTGCCGGCGGGAATTCTTAAGGCACTGGGAGTGACCCGGGTTCGCCTGCTATCGAACAATCCGGAGAAAGTGCAGGCGCTGGAACGCGCCGGAGTTCGGGTGGTGGAGCGGGTTCCCTGCGAAGTAACTCCCAGCCCGCATGCCCAGGAATATCTCAAGACGAAGAAAGAGAAGTTGGGGCATCTTTTCACTTCCAGCTAGAGCGACTGCTTCCGCCGGGCTAACCTCGCGATCGTGAGAGTACACCAGATGAATCGGCCTGGCTCCGTAGGACCTTCATAACAAAAAACGACAGTAAAGCGAGAACTGCAAATGGGACGGGAGCGGCCATGCGCGTGGGGAGTACGAGAATTTCTGGGGTACTCGCTACCGACTTTAGGAACACTGAAGCCAATGCAACTCCAAAGGCGACGAACCACTGCCAGCCTAGCGCGAAAATTACCGCGAGAGCGAGGATGCGGATGGGGCGACTGGCGTTGAGGATTTCGGCGCGTCGAAAACTCAGGCAACAGAGCGCGGGAATTAAAACGACCTGATCGTAGACTGCGCCGCCGGTGGGGGCCAGCAGAACCGTCACCGCGAGTACGAAGCTCGTAGCGAGAGAGAAATTGGCGGAGCCGGCCGGAAAGAGGCGTATCTTCCAGCAGAGCCCGGCGCATAGTACAAGCAATATCAGTCCGACAATCATTCCCAGAAATTTTCCCAAAACGAGCTGCGTCAGCGGTGGCAATGTGTAATGCGAATAGCCGACTAATGAGCGCCACCATCCCGCAATCCACCCTGGCAAAACTAGTTGGCTGACCAGAACAAGCAGCCCCAGGGTGAGGCCGAAACCGAGGAAAAAGTTTCTTCGACGCTTCCAATCGCTGAATCCCCAGAGCAAGAGCCATAGTGCGAGCAGCCAGATTAATTGTGGCTTGATCGAAGCGAAGGCCAGCAGCATCCCGGCAAGCGTGAATCGCCCGCGAGCCAGCAAAGCGGCAGAGGCAGCGAGTGCGGCTCCAACGAACAGTCCTGCCTGCAAGGCGTAGAGACCTTCCAGCACCGGATAACTTACCAGCAACAAAATGATTGCGATCGGTAACGTGCCGGGGGCGGTCTCCAGGCGGAAAGCGCGCAACCAAAGAATCAGGCTGGCTGCAGTTAAGACGGGCAACAGAATACCCAGCGCGACGCGCACTAGGCTAAAGCTCAACGGCAACAAGGGCGCCGCCAGCAGGTCGGTATAGAGCGGATAGGCGAATGCACGAAAATCAGCGGGAGGATCGGCGGGACGGGAGGGGTCCATTACACGGCCGTAGAGGCCGATCTGGATTGTTCGCGTCATCTCTTGCGTGTAAGGATTGGCGCCGTGGCGAAGCAGTTCCCTGCCCGTCAGCCAGACGGGATAAAAGTCACCGCCAAAGGCGCAACAGCCAACCATGTGGTTGGCGGCGTCGCGCAGACGCGCGCGAGGCAGAAGCAATCCGAAATAATAGTAGCTGGTGCCAATCGCGACGAGCAGCGTCAAGAGCAATGTCCGGGTTAGTCGCGGTCGCATGAGTATTCCAGGTAATTATTTTTTTGAGTCGAGAATCCGCTTCAGCGCGACTTTGTTCTTAGCGGGCAAGTATAGAAGCGCACTGCGAGCCAGGGCGGAATATGCGTCGCGGGCTGCGGGTAAGGTGCGCAGCACGTGCAAATGTCGTTTGACTGTGTCCCCATCGCCGCGAATGATCGGCCCGCTGAACGCGTCTGCCGCGTCGAAGGCTGCATAGTTCGCCAGAGTTTGAAGCAGGATCGGAATCATGCGCCGCTTGGCTGCAATTCGATTTACCCCGGCGAGGGACGCTACTTGTTCTGCGGTGACGAGAAGCGCGGTGAAAAGCGGCGAGACAAAAGTCCCCCAGGCGTGATAGGCAGCTTTGTCCTTTTTTTGAATTGGGTGGGGATTTGCGCCCATGTCTTTGATGATATGGCGCGCCATGCGCACTGCGGAAGGGTCGCCCTCGATCGCAAAAGGCACGCCGGTAAGAGGAGGCCGCGAGCCCCGCACAAAGGTCATGAGCGGATGCGCGGACGCGATTGCGGCGCCGCGACTGCGCAGCGGCGCCAACTCATCGCTGGAGAGGACCCCGCTAGAATGTAACGCCACTCTTCCCTTCCAGTTCATCTTCGTGGAAAGATCGCGCGCGGCACGAGCAATTTCTGAATCGGGAACACAAAACCAAATCAGGCTGGCGCGCAATGAAGAGGGATCAGTGCAAGCTGTGGCGCCGACTTGTTTGGCCAAGCTCCGTGCCTTGGGGAGCGAGGCGCGGCTTGGGCGGGCAATAACAGATTCGATGACGTAGCCGTTGCGCCGGAGTGAGAGGGCAAGCGCCGAGCCCAGATTTCCGGCACCGACGATCGCAATCTTCGGCTTGGCTGCCATGCCGGGCAGCATAGCAGAAATGGCCTCAGGCATTCGGTTGTCGGAAAACGCATGTGCGACGTACTCATTTTCCTGAGCCATAGCCGGGAGCTGGGCCTTCGAGGCTGTGCTTTATTATTGGTTCCATGCGCAAATCTTCCAAGAATCCCGCCAGCGGCCGAAGCAAGGAACGCATCGTCTCATCCAAGACAGTTTATCGAGGACCAGTTTTCACGGTTACGACCGATCAAGTGGAAGAACCCGGGGGTGTGCGCGCGCGGCGAGATCTGATCCATCACTCGGGCTCGGTGGTAGTGCTGGCGGTGGACGATTCCGGGGCGACGCCTCGTGTTCTTCTGGAGCGACAGTATCGTCATGCGGCCGCGCAATTTTTGTGGGAGCTGCCGGCGGGACGCATCGATCCAGGAGAGCGCGAACTTCAGGCCGCAAAACGAGAACTGCTGGAGGAGACTGGGTACGCGGCCCGGAATTGGCGGCGCATCTTGAAGTTCTATGCCAGCCCCGGTTTTGTAGCCGAGACCATGGCGGTGTATATGGCTACAGGTTTACGCGCAGGCGAGGCACAACCGGAGGAGGATGAGGTAATTCAGATCCGGATGGTGCCACTCTCCGTCGCGGTGGATATGGTGGTAAGAGGGACCATCAAAGATGCCAAGACGATTGCGTCTGTGCTGTGGCTGGATCGGACGTCCCGGACCGCGAAAGCGAAATAAGTTCACCAGATCCCCCTTTCGACACAGGTTATCCTTCCGCACCGCAGGAGATCGGCTATCAGTTCTGTTAGGTTTTTTTACACCGAGCAATGTTAAGAGCCTACCCCTTGAGCCAAAAGTTGCATCCTATTTTCGCGAAAATGAACGCAGTGCACGTCTCTGGGTCCCCCTAAGGGGACGTGCCGAAAAAGGGGGAGTACGTGGAACGACTGAAAGGAACCGTAAAGTGGTTCAACAATGCCAAGGGGTACGGCTTCATCGGTCGCGCGGATGGGCCCGATGTATTTGTCCACTACAGCGCCATCAGCTCCGAGGGCTACAAAAGCCTGCAAGAGGGCGACCCGGTGGAGTTTGAGATCACCGAGGGCCAAAAAGGACCTCAGGCAGCCAACGTAACCAAGGCAGCGTAGCCGCGCATCGAAATATGAGGCACATCCACCCGGCTTAGCGAGCGATCGCCCGCACCCGTGAAGGCCGTGTCGTATCAGTGATTTCCACGCCTCGCGCTTCTGCTGGCGCGAGGCGAGGAGTTGCCTTGTGCCCAACGCTGGCTCAACTGACCAATCTTGTTTATCTTTAGTCGGTGGACAACAAGGCCATCGCTAACATTCTCTATGAAACTGCCGATCTGCTGGAGATTGACGGGCAGGATTCGTTCCGCATCCGATCGTACCGCAATGCCGCCCAGGCCATCGAGAATTTATCACAACCGATAAAAGAGCTGATCGGCGATCCCAAGCAAGTTTTGGCGATCCCGGGCATCGGGAAGAGCATGCTGCGGAACTTGCAGGAGCTTTTCAGTGACGGCAGACTCGCGATTCAGACCGAATTGCTGGAGAAATATCATCCCTCGATGCTGCAGTTGCTGAAGATTCAGGGGCTTGGGCCGAAGACCATCGCGCTGATCTGGAGCGCTTACAAAATCAGCGACGTGGACGGCGTCGAAAAGCTGGCGCGTGAGGGAAAAATCCGCGAGTTGCCGCGAATGGGCGAAAAGCATGAAGCGAAACTGTTGAAGGCGATTGCGGACTACCGGCGCATCGGGGGGCGCTTCCTGATCGACGCTGCGGAAATCGAGGCGGAGAAGCTCACCGCATATCTGGAAAGATATCCGGGAATCGACAAAATCACGCCTGCGGGCTCGCTCAGGCGCGGGCGCGAGACAGTGGGCGATCTCGATATTTTGGTGACGGGATCCGCTTGCATCACGGAAGACGGACGGCAGAAGGCGATTGCTTACGTGGCACAGTACCCGCCGCTCACGGACGTGATTGCCAGTGGGGATAACAAGATCAGCTTCCACTTGCGCAGCGGCATGCAGGTCGACGTTCGCCTGCTGCCCCCTGAATCGTTCGGCGCTGCGATGCAGTACTTCACCGGGTCGAAGGCTCACAATGTGGCGCTGCGGCAGCGCGCGCTAAAAATGGGCTACACGTTAAACGAATACAGCCTGGCAATGTTAGATGGCGGAACGCCGGTTGCGGGTAAAACCGAGGAAGAGATTTACGAAAAACTGAAGCTTGACTACATACCGCCGGAGATGCGGGAAAATCTAGGCGAAATCGATCTGGCCCGGGACCATGCCTTGCC
>DATBEI010000126.1:0-58764 GCA_036269595.1 Candidatus Sulfotelmatobacter sp. | reverse complement strand
TTCCTTGGGGCTGGGAACGTTCGCCACAGATTTTGCCTCAGCCTCCTCGCTTGACGCTGGAGGCGGAGGCGGCGGAACGTTGACCTGCGCTTGCTTGGGATGGCCGCAAGCGCTCAGAAAAAGGATTGCGATTAGGACAAGAACAAGCATAGCGATCGGCAAAGCCGGAGCGACCTCGCGCTTCACGCGCAGGCGCCGCGTTACTTCGGCGGATGTTGCTGCTGCTCCATGTAGTCGGCGAATTCCGTAAGTTTTTTCGAGGCCACGCGCAGCGCCTTGGTGGAATGCGTGCGCACCGCCGGAACAACTTCGTCGTTGAGATATTTAATGAATTCCGGAATCTCTTTTTCCAGGCGTTCGGCGGCGTTGCCGATCGTTTGACTCACGCGTGCCGACGCGTCTTCCACCTTGCGATTGAAGTCCTTCATGCTGCTCCTCGCTCCAACTGAACGTGAACCGGTCCACGCGGTGGTACGAATGCAAGCTCGGCTATTATTTCGTTGAGTGCAGCATCGGGTCAATGGAGGAAATATTTTTTTCATCAGTTTGTTGGCCGCTCGTGCCCGCCCCCATTGCCTTCCTGAAGTACAATGCGGACTCCAGCAATGAATTTGCTCGCCGCGCAACATGAAGCTGAGGTACGGAACAAATTGCTTCGCACGAATTTGCTGGCATGGTATAACGCGAACGCGCGGGCACTACCGTGGCGCGATACCCGTGATCCCTACCGAATCTGGCTTTCGGAAATTATGCTGCAGCAGACGCGGGTTGCAGCAGTCATCGCGCATTACCTCAAATTTTTGCGTTGGTTCCCGACTGTCGAAAAGCTGGCGGCGGCCCGCGAAGCCTCCGTGCTCGCAGCCTGGAGCGGCTTGGGATATTACCGGCGCGCGCGCATGCTGCATGCGGCGGCCAAGATCGTCGCTCGCCAGCGCGGCGGAAAATTCCCTCCAACAGCCCAGGAATTGCGAGACTTGCCCGGCATCGGACGCTATACTTCCGCAGCCATTGCCAGCATTGCATTCGGCGAGCCGGTCGCCGTTGTCGATGGCAACGTTGAACGCGTGTTGCAGCGCTTTTCAGGACGGATTCTAGGTCGCGAAGATCTTTGGATTGAAGCTGAAGGTCTGCTCGATCAACAGCGTCCGGGAGATTTCAATCAGGCGTTGATGGAGTTGGGGGCGACCGTCTGCACTCCCCGCGCGCCTGCCTGTTTGACTTGTCCGCTGGTGGACTTATGCGCCACGCGAGGGGAATTGGCGCGATCGACGAAAACGCCTCGGCAGAAAAAACGGGAAATTCATTATGCGATCGACTATTGCGCCGGTGAGGTCTTTCTGGTCCAGCGCCCGCGCGATGCACGCTTGATGGCTGGTATGTGGGAGTTGCCGGAAACGGCCGTATTCATGGCAGGCAAAAACACAAACCAGATTTCACCCAGCCTTCGAAGTTACGAAAAGAATGGGAATGGTGACACGCGTCAGACCAAGACTCTTCTGTTCGCGGTGCGTCACTCAATCACAGTGACGGATTACATGGTCAGCGTTTGGTCTATGCCTGCGCCCGCGGGAGTTCGCGGGGAATGGGTTGCGGTGGCCCGGTTAGGACGGGTCGCCTTGACGGGGCTGGCCCGGAAGATCTTGCGCAAGGCGGAAATTCTCGAAGAAGCAATACCGTCGCGCTAATACCTGCGTCTTTCCCCATCCAATCGGCACTTTGCATCATCTAAAAGTTTATGGCCCCTCCGCGCGGTCTCACCGGCTGGCTGCGAAATTTCATGCGGGGACGACAAGGAGCAACAATGGCAGCATTGGCAACCGGAGTGAAAGCGCCCGGTTTTGAATTGAGAACCCTACAGGGCACGCCTTTTTCTCTGGATGACGAACGGGCGCGAGGACCGGTAGTGCTGGCGTTTTTCAAGGTGTCTTGCCCTACCTGTCAGTATGCGTTTCCATTTCTGGAAAGGCTGTATAAGGCCTACGGTTCCAAAGGCGCCCGCCTCGTCGGCATTTCGCAGAACGATGCCCGCGAGACCGCTGCGTTCATCAAGGAATTTGCAATTACTTTTCCGGTCTTACTCGACGATCCGCGCTCCTACGCTGCTTCCAATGCCTACGGCTTGACCAACGTTCCATCCATCTTCTGGATCGAGCCGGATGGCGAGATCGAAGTTTCGAGCGTGGGCTGGATAAAAGCTGATTTTGAAGAGATCAATCGCCGGATGGCACAAGCCGGTGAAGGTGTCCGTGCTCCGGTGTTCAAGCCGGGAGAGGACGTCCGCGACTTCCGCGCTGGTTGAGGTTCGAAAAATTAGCTGCCGGTTCGGCGGCTTCAATACAAAACCAATACGCAGAGGCATCCTTCGGGGCCATTTCCCCGATGGTGATTGCACTCTCGTGCAACCTGGCTCAGTTACTTCTCATACAACGTTGACGCGGTCGTCCTTTACAATCCTGTTAGCTCTACAGATAAATCTTCCTGGCTCTGCGCGCCGCTTGGTTGGGGGAGAAACTTGTTTATGCGAGCAACGCTGAACGTCATTTCGGCTGGGTTGGTGGTGTGTGCGAGCCTGCTTCTATGGGCGGAAGGAGGAGCGGGAGCTAGCGGCGGGAAGGGCGCAAAGCCGGTTTCTGCCGTGAAGTTGTCAGGTCCGGCGTTTGCGGCTCTAGAAACCATCACACCTGACCATATTCGCTGGCATGTGCGTTACCTGTCCCACGATCTGCTCGAGGGACGCGGTACCGGGCAGCGCGGCGGCGAGATTGCGGCGGAATATATTGCCACCCAGTTCGCCGAATACGGCTTGAAACCCGCCGGCGATCATGGCACCTACATGCAGCGAGTGCCCCTGGTTGGTATTACCACGCTGCCCGAAACTCAGTTTTCTCTCGTACCCAAACAGGGCGAGACCATGAACCTGCGCCCGCTCGACGAGTATGTCGCCTACGACCAGACCCAGCAGCCGCAGTCCGATGTCGATGCCGACATCGTTTTCGTGGGATACGGAATAGAAGCTCCAGAATACAACTGGGACGACTACAAAGGTCTGGACGTGCGCGGAAAAGTTCTCCTCATTCTGGTCAACGAACCGTCTTCCGACGATCCCAAATTCTTCAAGGGCAAGGCTCTCACCTACTACGGCCGCTGGACTTACAAATACGAAGAGGCGGCGCGCAAAGGCGCTGTGGGCGTCATCCTGATCCATCAGACGCAGATGGCGAGTTATCCCTGGGAAGTCGTGCGCAATTCAAATTCTGGCGAGAAGTCTTTCTTGAAATTGGAAGGACCAGCGTTAAAGGTCGCCTCGTGGGCGCAGTTGGACGTCGCCAAACGCCTGGCATCCGCGTCGGGAATGGATCTCGACAAAATGATGCAGGACGCACAGTCGCGCGACTTCCATCCTATGAATCTCCACGCCAAACTCAGAGCGCACATGGTGAGCAAGGTCCGCCATTTTGAGTCGACCAATGTTGTCGCCATTCTTCCCGGCTCCGATCGCAAGCTGGCCGATGAAGCGGTCTTATATACCGCTCACTACGATCATTTCGGCATTCGGCCCGACATGCCCGGCGACAACATTTTTAACGGCGCCAATGACAACGCCACCGGATGCGGCATTCTGATTGAGTTGGCCCGCGCATTCGGTACCGCCGCGCAGCGCCCGCGCCGCTCCATTCTTTTTGCCGCAGTGACCGCCGAGGAGCAGGGGCTTTTGGGTTCGGAATACCTAGGCAAACACCCCCCAATCCCTGCGGGGAAGATTACGCTGGACCTGAATTACGACGCTGTCATGCCCCTCGGAGCCCCCGAAGAAGTCGAGGTCGCCGGCGCCGAGCGCACAACTTTCTATCCCGCAGTTGAATCCACAGCCAAGGACTTCCGTCTCGCGATTCGTCCCGACGCCATGCCTGAGGCCGGCCACTTCTATCGCTCCGATCATTTCAGCCTGGCGCGTGTTGGCATCCCTGCTTTTTCCATCAACGAAGGCACCAAGTACAAGGGCCATCCCGCGTCCTGGGGCCTCGATCAGCAGCATGAATACATTGAAAAGCATTATCACCAGCCCAGCGACGAATACCATGCTGACATGGATTTCGTGGGAGACTCGGCAATGGCCCGCTTCGGCTTCGCATTAGGGTGGGAAGCCGCTACTCTGCCCAAGTTGATCGAATGGCAGAACGGCGACGAGTTCGCCCCAGCCCGTGCCAAGCGCCAATAAATATCAAGCCCTGTCATCCTGAGCGAAGCGAAGAGGACCTCTGCATTTAGCTTTGTCGCGAGTACAGAAGCCTGGTCGCGATTTTCTTCGTGGACCTTGGTGTCCTTCGTGGCCCAAGATTTATGCGTTTCTTTTTTTCAAGTTGCTTGCGGCGCCGGATCGAATCAAATCCATGCGCCCGAGACCGTAACCTAGGTAACTTTAGCGCCGCTCCTCTGCGTGCTAACCTCGACATGTCCGTTTGAAATCAGCGACTTCCCAAAAATACCTGATCTTGGATGCCAAGAATTCCCATCTTTCGTCTCGGCGGCGCACCCGACAGGCCGGAGCTTCCAGCCTTGGCCGCCTCGACGCCCTCTATTTCGCTCGAAGGACTCACCGTCGGCGTTGATAACCTGCGGCACGACGTCATTCTCAGCCCTCGATTCGTAGAACTGGGGCGTGCTCAGATTGCGCGCTTGATCGCGCGTCATGGCGAGTTGGATGGATTGCTGTCCTCGGACTCCGTTCGCTCCACTCAGGGTCCCTCGTGGATGCGGAACCAGGCAGGCCGCGAGGCTGGCCCCAAGAACGATCCGGGAGGCTGGAAGCGCGCGCTGGCTGAGGTGCAGGTCGCCTCGCTCAACCGCGCCAAAAAAGAATCGTCGATGTCGGTCGATCTGCTGGCGCGGCTGGCCGTGACCAAGTTCGTGCGCACGGAAATGAACCAGCAATTCCTGCAGGTGCTCGAGCGTTGCCGCGTCCAACTCAAAAGTTTCGATAACATGCGCATGGAAAGGAGCGTTGAATATCGCGAACGGCTGGCCACGTTCCAGGTGCGAAAAAGAATTATCTTGCGCAAAACCGGGCAGGAGCTCTTTGAGACTCTGCGCGAAGTGGAGAAGAGCACGCTGGCGCGCACGCGCCGCTCTTTATTCGGCGATGAAACCAGCAGCGGAAGCTATTTCAGCTATCCACTGTTTCTTAACCGCCTGCTGTTTTCCGAAGACGGCCGCGACGATTACCTTTGCGCCGAGCATTACGTCATGCTGGGAAATTGGGACCGCGATCCCGACCGCTACGGCCGCATGCGTGAGATTGCTTCCACCTTCCTGCGCTCGATCTATGGGGAACAGACAACCGCCGAGACCATCGACTCGTGGATGAGTGTTCCCGACAACGCACGCGAGCTGGTGGGTACCGGAACGCCGGAGGATTCCGGCGAGGGCATGGCGCAGCAAGAACGCCTCTCTGCCTGGGTTCGTCTTCTCGAAGACGAGCGCGTGATGGAGAATGTGATCGCTTCCTATCACGTAGTGCCGCTGCTCAGCGAGTACGCGCCCCGCATCAATCCGCAGCAATTAAAAAATGCGCTCATCGACCGTACCGAGTGCGACCGCGTCGAGCGCATGATTCAGGAGCATGGCAAGCTGTCGCCTAACAGTTTGTATGCAGCCGTGGCCAAGGTCGCCAGCTGCCGTGGCTCCGAGCGGGCTAAAGTGGCGGCACGTTTTCTGGGAGATTTCTTCCACTATCACCGTGATTTGCGGCGGCTGGAAGTTGCCAACGCAGCCCTGGATTCCGTCAACCTGGTGAGCAACGAGCGCCTGGAGGAACTCTCGCGGGTGAACGGCACGCTTTATGAATTCTTGCTTCCCGAAGAGCATGCCCAGACTGATACCGAACGAGTATTGCGCCACGTGGTACTCAAAGCCGACGTGCGCGACTCCACGCGCCTCACCCGCACGATGATGGAGAAGGGCCTCAATCCCGCATCCTACTTCAGCCTGAATTTTTACGATCCGGTGAACAAGTTGCTCGAGAAATATGGCGCGCAAAAAGTTTTTCTGGAAGGCGACGCTATCATTCTCGCGATCCTGGAGCGCGAAGGCGAACCCGGCCTCGCCGTCAGCCGCATGTGCGTGCTCGCCCGCGAGATCATCGAAATCGTCCGCGGGTATAACGAACTCATGCAGCGCTCAGGCATGCCACAGCTCGAGCTGGGGATTGGCATCACGCTGCAAGAATCAGCCCCGCTTTACCTGATGGACGGCGAACATCAGATCATGATTTCCGAAGCGCTCAACGAGAGCGACCGCCTCTCTTCCTGTAACAAGAAGGCGCGCAAAGTGATGGAACCGCAGGCCGGTCCGTTCCATGTATACGCATTTCAGGCCGCCGAACTCGACGAGAACGGAAATCCCGAGGACGTGATTCTGAGTTACAACCTGAGCGGCATTCGCATGAATGAAATGGCTTTCCGCAAGTTGCAGCAGGAGGTCACGCTCGAGCCGCTGCAAGTGCGCCTTCCGGCGTCAGTAGCCTCTTCCGACAAAGGCGAATACCGCCTGTTCAGCGCCACCGTCCCGGTGGTTCGCGATATCTTCCGCAAAATCGTGGTGCGCGCAAGCCGCATCCCGCGCATCGATCCCGCGGACTTCTCGATCAAAGGCTGGACCGAGCGCTCCTATTATGAAGTCTGCACCGACCCTGCAATCTATAACGCTCTGGAAAAGAAAAAGGGCGCCAGCAAATAAATCTCATCGTAGAGACGTTGCTTGCAACGTTTCGCCCTCGCCCGTTTCTGTCATCCCGAGCGAATCGCCAAAGGCGGTTGTGCGCAGTCGAAGTATCCCTCTCAACCGAAATCAGAAGTTCGTTCCCAGCCGCGTCGGCCGGAACGGAATCTGGAACGTAGCCTCGACATCCACCGGGGTTCCGTTCTTCATGGCAGGCTGAAACTGCCACTGCGCGATCGCCTGGCTGGCGAATCGGTCGAGCCGTTCGTCAACGCCCCGCAAGACTCGTACGTTGCCCACCGTTCCGTCCGCGTGAATGATCGCGTATAAGATCACCGTTCCGGCCACGTTTTCCCGCATCAGTTGCAAGGGATACGCTGGATCGACTTTCCGCGTGGCCGCCGGTTGCGAAAGGTTTTCCGCGGGCTCATTCTGATTCGAGTTGTGATCCAGTTCGGCAAACCGGATCACCCAACTTCCTCCGCCGGAATTTAAATTCGGCATGTTCAGCGTCAGAGAATAAGACTTGCGGTCGCCGAAAACTTCGCGCTCCGCTGCGGAAAGCTTGCCTGAACTCTCCGTCTGCATCGTGCGGGAAGCCGAATTCACTCGCGGAGGACGCACGCTCGCAACTAGATTCGGGTTCACAGCGTTGCTCGAAGATTTGTCGCCCGCGACAGCCGAAGTCTTCTGCGTCGTGCTTCCCACGTAAAGCCCCGAAGGAGCATCGCTGGCACTCTTTCCATTTCCGCTTCCAATTTCTTTTCCGGCCCCCCTAGAAGCGGCTCTGGCAACACCGTTTCCCGAAAGCGTTCCCGGCGATCCCGATGCTCCAACATGGCCCTCCGGAGTAGCCGAGAACGCGCCGCGACGGTTGCCGGCCAGTTCATTCGGCGGAGCACCCACGGTGGGATGCAAATTCAGCGCGATGATTCGCCCGCGTGCTCCAAAAGATTCCGTGGCGGAGCCCGCAGCGCCCAGCGATGGCGGGGGTGGAACTAACTGTGGAGCGCCAATGCCGTGTGTGTCCGAGCCCGGGACCGCGCGCTGCTCGGCCAGAGCAAGCTGCGGCGCGGGTGCAATCACGGCGCTGGGACCAATGTTCAGTTCTCCGAGTGGTCGAGCGGAGGCCTCGACACTCGGCGGCGGTGCAATGACCGCCAGTTGCGGGCCTTGAAATGCGGGCGCGTTCGAAGCGCTCAGTTCTGGCGGAGGAGCAACCACCGATCTTTGCAGCATGACCGAATTTCGGCGACTAGTCAGCTGCGCCGCGTCAGGGGGCGGGGCGGCGAGCGTATTCTGCAATGTTGGAGCAATGCGCGTAATTTCAGCCGCGGGTGTAACCGGTACGGGAGGAATCGCTAGCCGCGGCTTCTCCGCTGTATCAGACCACGCCACGATGTTGGGCAGCGCAATGTCGCGTTTGAGCTTGATATTCGGCGGCGTCACGACAGTCTGAGATCGGTTATCCGCTTCAGGCGGCAGAGAAATGATCGGCTGCCGCGAAAATTCCGGATCGGCTTTCAGCGGCGCGGCCGCCTCCTCCCTACGCGTATCAATCGCAGGCAAGTATTCCGACGCTTGGTAATAAATCACCTGCGACCGATCGAACGCCGGCTTCGCCACGATCTGCGGCTGCAGCGCAAAAAATCTTGTTCCCGCGATCAGCAGCGCCAGTGCCACAATATGGAGGCCAACCGATTGCACGAAGCGCGCCCACGGCAACCTGCGCTCCACCAGCACATCCGGCCAGAAGGCAGCAGGACTGGAATGCAGCTCCAGCAGCGGCATCTGACGCGGCAAAATCAGGTCGCGCAAGTTGCCGAAAAAAACTCTCCGTCGCGACGGCAATTCGAGTAGAAGGCGCGGCTCCGCCGTGCTCACGGCGGTTTCGTCGAGGGAGGCTGAAATCATCCTGCTAATAGTAGATGCGGCAAGCTCAGTTGGGATACTCGCCATGCCATCCAACGTGAAATTAAATCTGCTCGGCTTACTGCTCGACCGCAAGTGCTTCTAAGCAATACCGTTTATAATCCTTTGTTTCGGCAATCTGCCGCATCCTCACTGGAAGGAATTATTTTGCTCGATTTCTTAGGAGATCTTCGCCGCACGCACATGTGCGGGACGCTGCGCGCATCCGACGCCGGCACAAACGCCGTGCTTATGGGATGGGTCAATCGCCGGCGCGACTTGGGCAATCTCTTGTTTATCGACCTGCGCGACCGCACCGGCATTACTCAGGTTGTGCTCAACCGCGAACTCGACGCCAAGGCGCACGACAAGGCCAACACTCTGCGCAACGAATATGTGATCGCCGTGATTGGCACGGTAAAAAGGCGCGACGCCGACACGGTCAACAGGAATATTCCTACTGGAGAAGTCGAACTGGTCGCGAGTGAGATTCGCATTTTGAACGAATCGAAACTTCCGCCGTTTCTGCCGTCCGACACGGCGCTCACGAATGAAGAGACGCGCCTGAAATACCGCTACATCGATCTGCGCCGCGACGTAATGCAGTTCAACATCGAGACCCGCCACAAAGTCGCCAAGGCGATCCGCGATTATCTTTCGGAGCGGGGCTTTTTCGAGATCGAAACACCTTTCATGACGCGTTCCACGCCCGAAGGCGCACGTGATTATCTTGTCCCCAGCCGCGTGCAGCCGGGAACCTTCTACGCCTTGCCGCAGTCGCCGCAACTATTCAAGCAGATCCTGATGATCTCCGGCTTCGATAAATATTTCCAGATCGTGCGCTGCTTCCGCGACGAGGATCTGCGCGCCGACCGCCAGCCCGAGTTCACCCAGATCGATCTGGAAATGTCGTATCCGCAACCCGAGCGCGTCTGGGAAGTGGTCGAAGGATTTCTGACCGCGGCCTTCGAAGCGGCGGGCAACAAGATCAAAACGCCGTTCCCCCGCATGGACTACGACGAAGCCATCCGCCTCTATGGCATCGACAAACCTGATTTGCGCTTGCCCGCCTTCACGGATGTGCGCGACTGTTTCACCGCCGAGAATTTGCGCGAACTGGCAATCAACGCCAATTTGCCGTTGATTGCAATCCGCACGCCCACGGTCGGCGAACTCTCGCGCAAAGAGCGCGACGACATCAAGCCGACGTTTCATGCCAAAGGTGGTGCCAGGATTTTCGAAGACTTCAAGCGTATCGGAAATAAATTTCCTGATGCGGCGGCCGCAATTACGAAAAAAGTCGGCAGTGAAGAAGGCGATCTGATCGTCCTGGTTGCCGGATCGGCACAGGCCGGCCCGCAGACGCCCATGCCCACGCATCGCAAGGTCACGCCCGCGGAACTTGCGATCTACGCCTCGGCCGGGCTGCTGCGCTTGGCGCTGGCGCAGAAGTATGCAGAGCGTCACGGTATTTTCAAGAGGAGCGGCGATGCAGCCAGGGATTATCGCTTTCTGTGGGTCACGAACTTTCCCATGTTCGAATGGGACGAGGGCGAGAAGCAGTGGATGGCGGCGCATCATCCCTTCACCTCGCCGCACGAACAGGATATGGCTTTGCTCGAGGCCGGCGTTGAGTCGGTGAACGACCCCCAGTCGCCGCTAAGCGCGGTGCGTGCGCTGGCTTACGATGTCGTC
The DNA here is from genome assembly GCA_036269595.1 of Candidatus Sulfotelmatobacter sp. GTDB lineage: Bacteria > Acidobacteriota > Terriglobia > Terriglobales > Acidobacteriaceae > Sulfotelmatobacter. Next base: position 48,441 of record DATBEI010000126.1, on the reverse strand, counting down.
CTCAACGGCACCGAACTTGGTTCGGGCTCCATTCGAATTCATCGCCAGGATATTCAGCGCAAAATTTTCCGCGCGCTCGGCATGACGGAAGAAGAAGCGAAGTCGCGCTTCGGATTTTTCCTGGAGGCGCTGGAATATGGCACGCCTCCCCACGGTGGCATCGCGTTGGGCCTCGACCGCATCGTGATGATCCTGGCGGGAGCCGAAAGCCTGCGCGAGGTGATTCCTTTCCCGAAAACCGCGCGTGCAGTGGATTTGATGTGCGACGCGCCCACGCCGGTGAATGAGCGTCAGTTGCGGGAATTGGGAATCGCGGTCAAGAAGTAGCTCGTGTGCACGGACGGACTTGGGTCATTTCCGCTGATACACCACGCGCCTGGCAGTCGTTTCAACAGAATCGCTAAAACGATATGGGCGTGCCAACTCTCCTCGGAATCCCTTTCGACGCCCACTCGTCATACCTGCGCGGTGCAGCGGATGCTCCTCCTAAAATTCGTGAAGCCTTGCACTGTGATGCTTCAAACTCATGGACGGAGACGGGCATCGACCTCGCCAGGGCTGGAGTTTACGAAGACGCGGGCGATCTGAAGTTTTCCGACAAAAACGCTTTCGGGGCAATTGAAGCCGGCATCGGGGGACTCGTTCAACAAGGTCGGCGGCCGGTGTCGCTCGGTGGCGATCACTCGATTACTTTCCCAATCTTAAAAGCTATAGCGGCGCGGCACACGGCGCTGACAATTTTTCATTTCGATGCGCATCCAGATCTGTATGAGGAGTTCGAGGGCAACCGGCTATCGCACGCCTGCCCGTTCGCGCGAATCATGGAAGCCGGACTGGCAAAGCGCCTCGTGCAGATCGGAATCCGCGCCATAAACGGGCATCAACGAGATCAAGCCGAGAAGTTCGGCGTCGAGGTGATTGAGATGAGGGCCCTTCCGGCTTTTGATCGATTGCAGGCTGCCGGCCCGGTTTACATCAGCTTCGACATGGACGTCCTCGACCCTGCATTTGCGCCCGGGGTCTCGCATCGGGAGCCCGGCGGCATGACCGTGCGCGAGGCGATTGCCCACTTGCACGCGATTGAAGGCGAGATCGTCGGAGCCGATATCGTGGAGTACAACCCCGTGCGGGATGTCGCGGGAGTGACCGCCACGGTCGCAGCGAAAATCCTGAAAGAGATTTTAGGTAAGATGAGTAGCCTGGGGCCGCCGAACAAAATTTAAAAACCAGTTATAGTTGGGAAAAGAATCGTTATTGTTGGCGACCGGGGCGGAGCGAGATGAAGTGCGTTTTTCCCTGTCTCAGGTTAAAGTATTAGAGAAAGTTATACGGCGCATGAGAAATACCCTTCGACACTCCATGGCGAATGGCCTGCTCCTTGTCGCGTTAGCGGCTAGCCTGGCTTCGCTGGCCTGCTCAGGAAAAGAGGCTCAAAATCCGCACGCCGCTGGACCGGGCGCAATGCCCGTCAAGGTGCTGCAAGCGCAGGCCGTCCCCGTCAACGATGCGTCTGAATACATCGCCACGCTGAAATCGCGGGACTCCGCCGTGATTATGCCGCAGGTCGAGGGGCAGATTACAAAAATCTTTGTGCACTCCGGCGAGCATGTCGCCGCTGGCGCCCCTTTGATCGAGATCGATCCCCTCAAACAGCAGGCCACGGTCAAAAGCCAGGAAAGCTCCCGCGCAGCCCAAGAAGCGAATCTGCTTTGGGCCAAGAAACAATACGACCGTGCCGTTGGACTTTCGTCGGCGGGCGTCGTGAGCAAACAAGATCTCGAACAGGCGAAGGCTACGCTTGATGCGGCCCAGGCGCAGATGGATGCGCTTGACGCTCAGGTTAACGAGCAGCAGGTGCAACTTCATTACTATAAAGTGGTGGCGCCGCGCGCCGGGGTCGTGGGTGATATTCCCGTTCGCGAAGGCGATCGCGTTACCACCGCGACACAACTGACCACGGTCGACCAGCCAGGAAGCCTCGAGGCGTATGTCTATGTTCCGGTCGAGCGCTCCTCGCAACTCAAGATGAACCTTCCGGTTCAGGTGCTCGACAGCGAGGGCAAAGTCCTGGCCGATTCGCGAATCAGTTTTATCTCGCCGCAAGTCGATAACACCACCCAGACCGTGCTGGTGAAGGCGCGAATCACCAACGGCAATGACGCTTTGCGCCAGTCTCAATTTATCCGCGCACGCATAGTTTGGGGGACGCACAAGAATCCCGAAGTCCCGATCCTCGCGGTCTCGCGGCTGGCTGGCCAATATTTTGCTTTCGTCGCCGAGCCTCAGGATGGCGGGTCGTTCGTGGCTCGGCAGAAACCTTTGCAGATCGGTCAGACGGTGGGCAATGATTACGAAGTGCGCGAGGGCATCAAGGCAGGTGACAGAGTCATCATTTCCGGAACCCAGTTTCTGCGCGACGGCGTTCCGGTAATTCCGCAGAGCTAGCGGGCGGTTTCCGGCCTTCGGCTCGGCACGATTCAAAGTCTTTCAACAATAACTTTTATTTTTTTGCGGCTGGAACCGGCGGCCGAACAGTGGAGGCCGGAGCCTTTCAAGATTTCATGTTCGTTAACTTCTTCATTCGGCGTCCGGTCTTTGCTACAGTCTGCGCGCTGCTGATCGTCCTGGCGGGCACAGCCGTGCTTCCCACACTGCCGGTCGCGCAATTCCCGAATCTCGCTCCGCCTCAGGTCGGAGTGACCAGCGTTTACATCGGTGCCAGCGCGCAGACGGTCGAAAGCGCGGTGACCATCCCCCTGGAACAGCAGATCAACGGCGCCGAGGGAATGAAGTACATTACTTCGACGAGCGGCAATGATGGAACCAGCAGCATCACCGCCACCTTCGATCTCAATCGCGATCCCGATCTGGCCACCGTCGACATTCAAAATCGCGTCAATACCGCCCAAGGACGTCTACCCGCGGCCGTGAAAGCGGTCGGTATTACGACGGTAAAAACTTCGCAGAATTTTGTCTTCGGCGCCGCCGTCATTTCCGACAACAATCGTTACTCCACGCTGTTCATGAGCAACTATCTCGACGTCTACGTTCGCGATGCCCTGAAGCGCATTCCGGGCATTGCGGATGTGATCATCTTTGGCGAGCGCAAGTACTCGATGCGGCTATGGCTCGATCCCGATCGCATGGCGGGTCGCGGCCTGACCGCCCCGGATGTGGTCAGCGCCCTCTCCGAGCAAAACGTCGAGGTCGCTGCCGGACAAGTCGGGCAGCAGCCGTCGGTCTCCGGACAACAATATCAGGTGAGCGTGCGAGCGGTTGGCCGCCTGAGCGAGCCGGCTCAATTCGACGACATCATTCTCAAAACCAATGCCGATGGCACTCTCGTCCGTTTGAAAGATGTCGGCCATGCCGAACTCGGCGCGGAAACTTACAGTTCCGACCTGCAATTCAACGGTCAGGATGCGGTCGGACTCGGGGTGACGCAACTCTCCACTGCCAACGCGCTCGACGTCGATCGCCGTGCGATCGCGGAACTTGATCGCCTCTCCAAGAGCTTTCCTCCCGGCATGCATTACAAGCTGGCCTTCGACACCACCGATGCCGTCGGCGAATCAATTCGCGACGTGCTCTTCACCATCGGGTCAGCCATTCTGCTGGTCATCCTGGTGATTTTCATTTTCCTCGGCGACTGGCGAACCACGATGATTCACTTCATCGCGACTCCGGTTTCTCTTATCGGTACCTTCGTTTTTGTGAAGTTGCTCGGCTTTTCTGTCAACACACTGACGTTGTTCGGCATCACTCTTGCCACTGGCCTCGTCGTCGACGACGCTATCGTCGTAATTGAAAACATTGAGCGCCACATGGCCGAGGGAGAGCACGACTCCCGCAAAGCCGCGTCGGCGGCGACCGCCGAAATTACCAGCGCCGTTATTGCCACCTCCCTGGTGCTCGTTGCCGTGTTTGTTCCCGTCGCCTTCTTTCCGGGGACAACCGGAATTCTGTTTCGCCAGTTCGCGCTCACCATCGCATTTTCAATCACCATCTCCGCCTTCAACGCACTCACCCTCGCTCCCGTGCTCGGCGCCATTCTTCTGCGCGGCGGCCATCGGCAAAAGTGGTGGTGGCTGCAAAAGTTTGATCAGGGCGTCGTCGCCCTCACCCGCGGCTACCGCGCCCTGCTGCACCATGTGCTCGAATACAAAGTAGTGATGGCGATCTTGTTTTTCGCCGGTTTGGGGCTTACCTATTTTGTCTTCACGCGCGTGCCCACGGGATTCGTGCCCGATGAAGACCAGGGATATTTCATCATCGTTATTCAGGCGCCATCGGGCGCTTCGCTCGAATACACCAAGGCGATCGGAAAGCAGGTTGCCGCCCTGCTTGCCGACGTACCCGAAGCGGAGGGAACTTTTTCGATTGCTGGCTTCAGTTTTGCGGGAGCGGCCGCCAATCAGGGGCTCATCTTCGTTCCTCTGAAACCATATTCCCAGCGCAAGGGCGAGGCCCACAACGCAACCGCGGTTCTTCGCCGCATCACGCCGCGAATGTTCTCCATCTCAAAAGCGATTGTTTTTCCCACACTTCCTCCGCCGGTCCAGGGCCTGGGCCAGTTCGGCGGATTCCAGTTCGTGGTGCAGGATCAAGGCGCCCACACCCTCGAGGACCTGGCGAGCACAACTATGGGGCTGATCCAGCAAGCCTCGCAGCGCAAAGACTTGACACGGCTGTTTACGTCCTACACTGCCAATGATCCGCAATATCTGGTGACGATTGATCGCGAGAAAGCCAAGAGCCTGCATGTTCCGCTGTCGCAGATTACCGACACGCTCGGCGTCTACATGGGCTCGTCTTATGTGAATGATTTTGACTTCAACAACCGTTCCTATCGCGTTTACGTGCAGGCCGACAAGCAATTCCGCGCTACCGCACAGGACATGAAGCGTTTTTATGTGCGCTCCGACAGCGGCGCCATGGTGCCGCTCGACAATCTCATCAGCATCACCCAGACTTCCACGCCTCAGGTCATCAGTCACTACAATCTGTTTCGCTCGGCCGAAATCGACGGCTCGCCCGCGCCCGGATACAGTTCCGGACAGGCCATCGCCGCCATGGAAAACTTAGCGCAAAAAATGCCGCAGGGTTTCTCTTACAGTTGGACGGGACTCTCGCTCGAGGAATTGCAGGCTGGCGGCACATCACTCATCCTCTTTGGCTTGGGCACGCTGGTCGTTTATCTCACGCTTTCCGCGCAGTATGAAAGTTTCGTTTTGCCCTTCATCGTTTTGCTGGCCGTACCCATGGCCCTGCTCGGCGCGCTCGGAGCGCAGTTAATCCGGGGCTTGCAGAATGACGTGTTCTGCCAGGTGGGGCTAGTGATGCTAGTCGGACTGTCGAGCAAGAACGCCATTCTGATCGTCGAATTTTCTGAGCAGTTGCGCGAGCGCGGACTTCCCCTGGTGCAAGCGGCCGTGCAAGCCGCGACTATCCGTCTGCGTCCCATTCTGATGACATCGTTGGCGTTTATTCTCGGTGTCGTGCCGCTGGTCTTCGCCAGCGGAGCGGGCGAAAATGGCCGCCATTCCGTCGGCACTACCGTTTTCGGCGGCATGATCATGTCCACGCTGCTGAATCTATTTTTTATTCCTGTCCTGTATTTGATTATTGAAGGATGGAGGGAACGCGGTAAAGGGCCAGTTACGAGCCGCGCGGATCACACCATTGGGCACGACCACAACGAACCTGCTGTTTAAGATCCGTTTCAGGCTGCGGCCTTGACCCTGGTTCCTTTCTTCCGCGTTTTATTTCTCTGTCCGGTTGCCCTTTTCCTTCGCGTTTCCTGCCGCCGCATTTTTGCCATCCACTCCCTCGAATACATCGTGCCGCGACACTTCGGCGACCTGCAGCGGCAGGGCGCCGGATCATCGTCATCGTATAGGTTGTAGTCCCATACCAATTCTTCGCCGGCGGCAATGTTGCGGATCGCAAACAACCATACTCGCCCCTTGATCTCATCAACTTCACAGTTTGGATCGCAGGAATGATTCAGATACGCGCCCAGTCCGTGGCCATCGATCACGGTCTTGCCGTCATCCAGCCCATAAAGATATGTGCGCGACACGCCCTCATACCGGCGATCGGCTTCTTCGGCGGTAATGCGTTCGCCGTCATACTCCACGACCCGCGCGCCTTTGCGGATGGGTTTCGACGTGTAAACACCGACGGAATGAATGGGCGAAGGACGAACCACGAGAGACATAAACTAATGTCGCACGGAGAGGAGGTTTTTGGAATGTGAAAAATTATGAAATGTGATCTTATCCGCCATTGAGCTATACCACGCCATATCGCGTGATCAGTTCATCCAGCTTTCCAAACAACGCCCTATTCCCCTGCCGAGGATATGTTTTCAGCGCTTCGCAATAGTGCGGCAGGTTGTAGAGGAAAGAATCGACGCGCTCCTTGTTCAATTCTTCCCAGTAAGCCCCGTAGCCGGTCTTTTCCAGCCAATAAGCATTGAAGATCTGCTCGAACTGGTGACTTACTGGAACCGCCAGGTAGGGCTTGCCCAAATGCAGAGCCTCCGTGACCAGGGAAAAGCCCGAGTTCGCGACGATGGCGCGTGCACTGATCAGGTCGTTAAAAAATCCCTCGATCGAGGGCTTCTTAAAAGTTATGTTTCCTTCCGCATTTGTCCCCTCGCGGCCGAAGCCGTAAGCCACGAAGCGGCAGCGCACCGAGGCTAACAACTTTGCCAGCGCCGGAGCTGGAGAGGTCACATAAACTAGCACATGTTCTCCCTGTGTCGGGGTGGCATTGAGAATTTCCTGCCGCAACAGAGGCGGAAACAGAAACGTGTTCCGCTTGCGAATGGGCGCGGTGAAAAAAGAAATCACGAGGTATGCATTCGCATGCGGCGTCATCATCCGCGTCACAAGTTTCGCCGCCGTCGCGTCCCCGCGATACTTCCTCGGATACGACACCACTGTGTTGGTTAGGCAGTGCTGGTTATCGATGGAAATCACCGGCAACCGCTTCTTATGCCCGACGTGGCAGGTGAGCGGCTCGAAATCCGTGATGATCAGGTCGATCTTCCATTCGTCGACCAAATCTTTTAAATGCGCCAAGCTCTTCGCCGCTTGCGGAACCGTGATCAGGTTTTTCGCGATCGTCCTTTTGTAGCGCACGCGGTTGTTAACGTAAGCGAAGCGGAACCCGTAAATCTCGGTCACGTCAAAGTGCCCCTTCAAATTCTGCAGCCCGCGATCAAACGACGCCACGTGCACCGAATGTCCCCGCGCAACCAGATAAGTGAGAACTTCCTTCGCGCGGGTGGAATGCCCCGCACCTTCGCCGTTCACTCCATAAAGAATGTTTGCCATGTGAGATCGAAGGGCGAGTATAACCCGGCGCCGTTCAGCCGATGGCGCGGTTAGCGCCCGCGAAAGGAAAATGCCTGGTCTGCCGCGTGCAGCAGGGGCGCTTCGCGCCCTCGCGCCGAGACCGGTTCGATCGATTCAATGCGCCCATTTCTGACTAACACCGCATCATTGAAATTATTAACCGTGGGACAGACGTGCCGGGGCAGAAGATAAAGAGTTTCGCCAACCCGCGGAGCGATTGCTCCTTCTTGGACGGCGAGCGGTAAATGTTCCTCGCTTGGAGACAGCGGCGTAAGTTCCGGGTGCCCCACGACCACGCAGGTAGGAACGCCCGCATCGGCCGACACAGTCTTGTGCCCAGCATCGCAAGTCACGATCCCCGTATGCGGATGGCTCACTACGCGCGCCAGCACCAGCGCCGCAGCGCGATACCCGTGAGGCAGTTGCTGTAAGCTGCTGGCATCGCAATAAACCACGGTGCCCGGCGACACGCGATGAATGAAGTTTCCGCGGCGCAATCCTGCATGCGCCAGCGAACTGGGAAACGTCGGCGTGCCCGACGTGATGACTTCTGCCGCTGGTAAGCCACTGCGTTCAAGTTCACCTGCCAATTTCAACAGCCGGTCGTAACCGCGATGCGCTGCCTGCGTCAATTCCGGTTCCGCCAAGTTGCCATATTGGCCGTCATAGTAGTGCAACCCGCGGAACTCGATGCCAGTCTCGGCCACCGCGCGGGCAACAGAAATAATTTTCTCGCCCTGTTCTTGGTCAATGCCGGTTCGATTCATCCCCGGATTGACGTCAATAAAAATCCCAACATCGCCGCCACTCCACAGCCGCACCTGTTCCGGATTCTCGGCCAGCACGGAAACGCGCACTTGGGGAAACTGCATCGCAATTTCCTGAACGCGCCGCGCGTTCGCTCCCATAACCGGATAGGCAAGCAGAACGTCGACCGCCCCGCTGCGGCAAGCCACCAGGAGTTCCAGCGTGGTCGCGCACTTGAAGTTACGCACGCCGCGTTCGACCAGCGTCCGCAGCGTGTGTTCGAGTTTCGCTGTCTTGATGTGCACCCGCCAGCGATCGGCGTCGCCACCCAGCAATTCCAGCGTGCGTTCGATGTTGGCCGCGATCAACTCGGGATAAAGCACCAGCCCCGGAGTCAACACGTCCTCAACCCCCGCAAGGCCGTAAGCCGGATCCCAACCATACTCATGCAGCATAGATTTCTGCGCAGCCATCGTCAGATGATACCGCGTAAACACTTGAACCAAAAGCGGCGTCACATAACATCGAGGGTGCCCCAGTCTTGTCTCTCCGCTTTTTGGAGAGACAGGCTGAGGATTTTTATTTTTCTCAAAGCTTATTTAATAGACGAATTTCAAAGACAACTGAACCTGCCGCGGTGCGTAAGCCGCACTGGGCTTCATGAAGTTCGTAGGCATAGTGTAATAGCCAGGATAGGGCGCAATATTCGCCGTAACCGAGTTGGTTACGAATGTGGTGGCGGTACTCACCAAGCCATTCGACGTGATCGTGACCCGCTGGTTGTCGCGGTTCAACAGATTGAAGGATTCCGCGACGAAATTCAGTTTGTAACGCTCGCCGAAGCGCACAACTTTCGTGATTCGTAAATCGGTGGTTGCATAATCCGGTCCCGTAAAAGCATTGCGACTATACCCCGGCAATCGGTCGTTGAGATCATTGCCGTCCTGGTTCGGATCTCCCGCTGAAGTCGCATTGAAGGGCCGCCCGCTACCGTAGTTAACCACACTCGAAACCTTCCAGTTGTTGAAAATATGTCCCAGAAGTTCCTGGCCGCGATGAAAAGGACGCGGCGCGGCGGAGATAGCAGCCACCAGTCGCTGCCGCTGGTCGGTGACGCTAGGTCCGCGCTCGGCACCTGGATCATATGAATTTTGCACCGTCGCAGGCTGCCCGGCGACCAGTGCGTCCTGTCCATCGTCAACCGCTCGCGCGTATGTGTACGCTAGCCGCACATAGGTTCCCTGCGCCACCCGGCGATTAATCATCAGCGTCGCCCCGTTGTAATAGCTCGATGCCGCACTTTGAAATTCGTTGATTGCCCCGAGTTGCGCAATGGGTCGCCCTAGCGGATTGATGCAAGGCGGCCATCGACAGGTCAACGACCGCGTGAACTGCCAGGTCGCAAAGGAGTCTACGGTGTAGTACCCGCCCTGAAAAATGGACCCGGTGGAATCGAAAATGGGATAGGTCTGCGCGACAGGCTGCGGCAGATTCACATCCAGGGCACGGATCAGGTGCTCGCCCCTCACCGTCAGAAACGACAGCGCTATCGTAGTCCGCTCGACAACTTCCTTTTCCAGCGCGAGATTGGCCTGTTGCACCCGTGGAGTAACGAAATTCGTGGCGAAGGCCGATACTTCGTTCGTCACCCCCTCCGTGAATCCCCCCGGCAGAGCGCAGTTCGCCGCATTCAGCGGACAATTCACTAGCGCATTGGGATAGCTGGGGAAAAACTGGTGGTCGTAGTAATTCGAATTGTTGAGAAACACGCTGGCATCCGTAATCCCGTTCTCCGTCTGAATCACCGAGTTGTAAATCTGCGGAATGCGCACGAAGAAGATTCCGTACCCGCCTCGCACCACGAGCGGCCGCGTATTCCCAAACGAGTATGCAAATCCCGCACGCGGCGCAAAGTTATATGGCAGGAAGGGAACTTTGCCCGAAGGCGGAAACAGCGGGTTCGAAATCAGGCCCGCGGTCGTGAACGTCTGCAAGTCCCAACGTACGCCCAGGCTCAGCGCCAGCCGATCAGTCACGCGAATCGTATCCTGCGCGAACGCCGCATATTCATTGGTGTTGGGGTTCGACGTTGCACTCCCGAAATTCTGCAGATAATAGTGCGGCACTTCATGCGCATAAGCGCGCAGCGGGCTCAGCGGCAGCCCCGCCTCCATTGGCTCAAACGTGAACGGATTCACTTTGACCGGATAAAAAAGATATTCACCACTCTGCTGGCTGGGGAAGAAATCGTAAATCTTGGTGAACAGGCCGTCCCCGCCAAACTTCCAAGAATTGCGGCTGCCTTCCACGCTCACCGTCTCCGCCAGATGTAGTCGCCGCTCGCGGTTCTGCCGCGGAAGCAGGTTCGACCGCCCAATGCCATCCAGAATATTCGGAATTTTGATCAGCACGTCGCTGGTGTTGCTATACGACTGCTGCAAATCGTTAGAGTACTGAGCCCGCAGATGGCTGATCCAGCGCGCGGACAGACTGGAAGTCAGCGAAAGAGCACCGGTCTGCGTGGAAACCCGCTCCTGTCCGTTATCGCTGATCGAACTGTAGGTCACTGGACTGGCGGGATCGAGAAACACGTTGTTAGCTCCCCAGTAATTCGTTGTGTTCAAGCGTAAGGTGAGCTGCTGCCGCGGCGTCAGGTTGATATCGAGCTTTCCGTACGCCGTGTTGCCAACTTGCGCTGCCGGATACTGCCCGGCGAGCGAGGTCAAGCGCGCCGCCGCCGCGAACACCAGCGCTTGGTCGGACGCCTCATAATCCCCCGGCGTGTACGGCCCGGTTCCCGCGGCGGGCACGACTTTGGCGCTCCCGTCCAGAAATTCCACCACGTTCGGCGAGTGAAAAATGTGTTGGTCGAATCCTCCAAAGAAAAAAATCTTGTTGCGCTTCAGCGGACCTCCCGCCGTCCCTCCTAACTGCTGCTGGCGATTGTGCGGCTTGAATGCCAGAAACGCATCGGCCGCGCCGAACGCGCTGTCGCGAAAGTGGTAAAAAAGCGAGCCGTGCACATGATTCGAACCCGACTTGGTGACCACATTAATCACCGCTCCGCCCGCGCGTCCCTGTTCCGCACCGTAAGAGTTGGTCGAGACCCGAAACTCCTGCACCACCTCCGTCGACAGCACAAACGGCGCACGGTAACGCCCGCGTGCCTGCGCGAAGAAAGCGTTGTTATAGTCGCCGCCGTCCACCAGCGTCGTATTTTGAAATCCTCGAATCCCTCCAAACGACAGATCGCCGTTGGTCGACGAAGTCAGACTGCGCGGATCCTGCGTCACTCCTGGCGAGAACAGAGCTAAATCGGAGAAGCGCCGCCCGTTCAGCGGAACGTCATTCAACGCACGTTCGTCCAGCAACGTGGAAACTGCACTGGGCTGCGTTTCCACCGCCATCGGGGCAGCCGACACGGTCACATTTTCCTGCGCGCCGGCAATGGCAAGCCGGAAGTCCAGACTGGCTGTCGCACCCACGTCCACGTGCAGTTGCGGCGTAACCTGCGGCGACATTCCTTCCGCCACCACCCGTGCCGAATAATCGCCGGGCGGCAGCAGTTCGATCGCATATTCGCCCGCCGCATCGCTCGTCGTTGTATGTCGAACCCCCGTCGCCGTATTCACCACGACAACCGAGGCCTGCGCGATACGGCTTCCCGTGGAGTCGAAAACCATCCCGCGGATTGATCCGGTAGCATCCTGAGCTGCCACTAATGTGGCCGTTACCATTAGAAAGAGCGCAACCAGTGAGATGAAAGTCCTGCACGTCGACATAAGGTCGCCCCTGCTTACGAGAGTGACACTCGGAGGGATGGCCCCGTCGCCGCGTTAACCGGACGCGAGGCGGGAAGTCCGCGGAGAAGTGCCGGAAGGCGCGTGGTGTGACTACAGCAGGCGCGGCCGGAAACTTTCTCCGCGGAATATGAAGAAACCATTTTCTGTATAGCACGGGAGCCAGAACACTTCAGTGATCCGCCCAGTCTTTTTTAGAATAGTTCCCGGAGTGGGAAAAGGGGCATGGTCCATGTGGGAACCATGTGGGGACGGTGTGGGGACGGACGCATTCGTCCGTCCCGCGAAGGCGAAGCCGAGCGCGCCCGAGCACCGGCCAGCCAGAACCTACGCAGCCCCGCCCCTACCCCCAACCTCTCTCTCGTGGTATTTTCAATTTCCTGCCCAATATGATTCGACCCTATAAAGGCATCCGGCCAACCATCCCCGAAACCTGTTTTGTCGACGAATCCGCGCAGATTATCGGCGACGTCGTTCTAGGCGAGCACGCCTCCATCTGGATGAACGCCGTCATCCGCGGCGACGTCCACGAAATCCGCATCGGCGCTCACTCCAACGTGCAGGACAACAGCGTCCTGCACGGCATGAAGCAGCAGTGGGGCGTCTACCTCGGCGAATATGTCACGGTCGGCCACTCCGTAACGCTGCACGGCTGTGTAATTGAAGATCGTTGCCTGATCGGCATGGGATCGATCATCTTGAATGGTGCGAGGATCGGCGCCGGATCGATCATCGCCGCCGGCACCTTGATCCCCGAGAAAACGGTAGTCGAGCCCGGTTCGCTCTGGATGGGTTCCCCCGGCAAGTTCCGCCGCCAACTAGAGTCCGCAGACTCAGAAGCCATCATGCGCTACGCCAGGAATTATTTAGGCTATAAAGATGAGTACCTGAAGAAACGATAAAGATGAGTACCTGAACGAACGATAAAGATGAGTACCTGAAGGAACGATAAAGATGAGTACCTGAACGAACGATGAGCACCGAGTCCCGGTACCACGCACGGCCCTCTCAGAATTGTCATCCTGAGCGGAGCAGGACGGTGAGCCAAGCGAACCGTCCCGCGCAGTCGAAGGATCCCTGCATTGGGTGACGGACCTGAGCCGTCGCACCCCAGCGCGGATCTTGCCTTTGTCGCAGGAGCATCGTCCCGGAGGGACGCCCGACCATAGCCCGGCGTTTCAACGCCGGGTAGGATAAGGAATACACAACCGCGTCCCGTAGGGACGCCTGAAAAGCATGACGCCGCAACAGCGGGACGAAAGACTTAAATGATCAAAGCAGTCCGAGGCACCCGCGACCTCCTCCCGCCCGAAACGGCGCTGTGGAACTTCGTCGAGGCGGCGGTGCGCGACGTCTTCCGCGCCTACAACTTCCAGGAAATTCGCACGCCCATTTTCGAAGAGACCGCCCTCTTCGCCCGTGGCGTCGGCGAAGACACCGACATCGTCGCCAAGGAGATGTACACGTGGGAAGACCGTTCTCGCGCCGCCAGTGAAAAAGGACAGTCTCTCACCCTCCGCCCCGAAAACACCGCCGGAGTCGTCCGCGCCTACATCGAACACAAACTTTGGGACCGCGGCCTGAACAAGCTCTACTACATCGGCCCGCAGTTTCGCCGCGAGCGCCCGCAGAAAGGCCGCTACCGCCAGTTCTACCAGATCGGTGCCGAGGTCATTGGCCCAGCCTCGGCTGGCAGCGAGTCGCCCGCGCGCGATGCCGAACTCCTCGAGATGCTGGCCACGCTGCTCGACCGCCTCGGCATCACGGGTTGGAATCTTGAGTTGAATTCGGTTGGCACTCCCGCTGACCGCGTCAAGTTCAACGACGCTCTGCGTAAGGCGCTGGAGCCCGTGGTTGGGCAAATGTGCGTTGATTGCCAGCGGCGCGCGGTAACCAATCCTCTGCGCGTCTTCGACTGCAAGGTGCCCGAGGATCAGCCGATCATCGAAACGCTGCCACGAATCACGCAGTTCCTCGGTGAGGATTCACGGAAACACTTCGACGCCGTGCAGGAAATTCTGACGCGCGTGGGTGTCAAGTTTCATATAAACGACCGCCTGGTGCGCGGTCTCGACTACTACACGCGCACCGCATTCGAATTTACTCACGGCGCGCTCGGCGCTCAAAACGCAATTCTCGGCGGTGGACGATACGACGGCCTCTCCGAAGCCCTGGGCGGTCCCGCGGCACCGGGCATCGGATTCGCCATCGGTGAAGATCGCTTGGTCATGTCGTTGAAAGAAACGGCAGAGAGCGTGCTTCGCAAGCCCGACGTTTATGTCGCTCCCATGTCCGGAATGAATGCCGAAGCCGCCCGCCTGGCGCGCGAACTGCGCCGCCACGATCTCGTCGTCGAATTGGGTGACGACGCCTTCCGCCTCAAAAAATCATTCGAAGCCGCCACCAAGGCTGGAGCAAAATACATCCTGATTGTCGGCGAGAACGAAGTGAAAGCCGATGTGTTCTCGCTCAAGAATCTCGCCAGCGGCGAGCAGGTTTCCGTGCCTCGCTCGGAATTAGCGCAAAGAATTCAGGAATAGAACGTGGCAAAAATCTACCCAGAGATCACTGCGCCGCTGCGCCAGTTCACCGAAGCGCAATCCATGTTCTTTGTAGATGCCATCATTCAAGTCGAGATCACCCGCATCAGCGACTCCTGCGGCTATGGCGTGCCCCTTCTCGAATTTCAAGGCCAGCGCCACGAACTACCCGCCTGGTGCCACACAAGAGGAACTGAAGGCTTGAAGATTTACCGGCAGGAAAAGAATCGCCGCAGCATCGACGGCTTGCCGGGAGTTGCAGAGCAGTGAACAAAAAAGGGGATCCAATGAAAAATCATTTCGCAGCGTTGTGCATCTTGTTATGCCTGTCCTGCGCAGCCAGCGCCCAAGCCGCCAACGCGCCGGCCAAGCCGCTCACTCCGCTCGAACAAACACTCATTGCCGCTGAAAATAGTTTCATCGACGCCGCCAGGAAGGGCGACCAGGCATTTTTCAAGCGCACGCTCACCGACGACTTCTCCTTCGTCTCCTACGATGGACAGTTGTATGGCAGGCAGGAAATGATCGATCAATTCGCCGACCCCGGCCAGAACTTTCAGCCCTACGACGTGAAAGTAGTCCCCGCCGGCGACAATGTCGCCATCGTCACCTACGACGTAGTGCTGCGCGTGCCCCCCGCCCAAGACCAGGGCCCGCCGCCCCGCTACCAGCACGTCAGCACCGTCTGGGTGAAGCAAGCCGACGCCTGGAAAATGAAGTTCCAGCAAATGACCGCCTCCCATTGGGGAGACTGGTAGAGATAATTGTTGATTGTGTGATTTCTGATTGTTGATTGGAAGCCACTAAAAGCATGGTTGACTGCGCGTTTGCACGGGGACTACTATTCGGCCGCAGGCGAAGCGTCTTTTCAATCAACAATCGAAAATCATCAATCAACAATGAATTCGAGGGGGCCAATGAAAACCTTAGCAATGATCTCCGCGGCGTGGCTGGCGTTGGCCGTGGCGGCGTTGGCGCAAATGGAGATGCCCCAACCCGGCCCCGAGCACAAAAAACTCGATGCTTTCTCCGGCACATGGGCGCTCGATGGCGACATGAAGCCCACCGAGATGGGTCCCGGCGGCAAGACCACCGAGAGCGAAAAATGCGAATGGATGGAAGGCGGCTTCTTCCTCGTCTGCCATACCGACTTCAAAACTCCCATGGGCAACGGTTCCGGAATTTCCGTCCTCGGATACTCCAACGCCGACAAGATCTATACCTACCGCGAGTTCAACAGCTGGGGAGAATTCGACGACTCCAAGGGCACTCTCGACGGCGCTACTTGGACCTGGACGAACGACGAAAAGATGGGCAGCACGACCATGAAGGGCCGCTTCACCATGAAAGTCACCTCGCCCAGCTCCTACAACTTCTCCTACGAAATGTCCCCCGACGGCACCAAGTGGACGACGGTACTAGAGGGCAAAGCTACCAAGTCAAAGTGATGATTAGCTTCTAGCTGTTAGCTCTTAGCTGCTAGCCAAACCAAAACCAAAAGCTAGAAATTGAAAGACGGCAGACCGCAAACGGCAAACAGCAACCGGCAGACCGCAAACCGCAGACCGCAAACCGCAAACGGCAGAGAAACTTGTCATCCTGAGCGGAGCAAGGTGGTGAGCGAAGCGAGCCGCCTTGCGAAGTCGAAGGATCCCTATAACCGCCACGCCTTCTCCGTCCGCGATCACATCCAAATCTGCCCCCCTCAGCGCGACAGCACCAACACTGCTACTCCTGCAGCCGACTTAGGGTACGATTGTCTCGGCGGATATCATGAAGAAAATCCACATAGTCGTTACTGCCATCGCGCTTGCATTGAGCGTGTTGCCCGTCTCCCCGAAGCTACGCGCGCAAGATTCAGCGGTAAAGTCCGCCGACCCCGCGCCAACTGCTGATCAGGACTCCAAAAGCGGCCCGTCCTACTCGGGAATGTATTCGTTTCAAAAAGAAGGCGAGTTCATCCAGGTGTCGGTCGAAGACGCGGGACACGTCACCGGATTCATCTCCCGCTTCGGCGACGGCGAGAACGATAAGGGCGCTTTTCTCGATCAGTTTTTCAAGACCGGCAAGCTCGCCGGCAACAAGCTGACCTTCACCACGGAGATCGTTCACGGCACCGCATTTGACTTCAAGGGCACCGTCGAGCGCGGCGAAGGCAAAAATCCCGCAGACGAAGCCTACTTCGTCCTAAAAGGTACCCTCACCGAGAACACCACCGACGTGAACAAGAAACTAACCTCCCACTCGCGCGAAGTAACTTTCAAAAAGTTCCCTCAAGACGCCTCCCCCGCTCCACAGGTCAGAAAATAAATACCGAGTCCCCAGCACCGACCAAAACGCAGTTCTGCCTTTCTCCGCGTCCTCAGCGAACTCTCCGCGCTCTCTGCGGTCAAAAGCTTTTTGATTTTTCTCTGGGGAACAAGCTAAGGGGAATCGAAGGAAGATTTTCTAGGTACTCGCCACCAGGTACTCGGTACTGCCGTTACTGTCCCGCCCGCAGCGGAGAAAGATTCAGCCGGCCCGGCACTTTCTTGGACGCCGCTTCCTGCCCGTACACCAGATCCGGCCCGCCCTCCGACTTCGACGACGCCTCCGCCAAAGTCGCGGCCAGCGCCCGATACGATCGGCTGATCTCCGGACCTTCCTGCATCACCACGGGCGTGCCGTGGTCAATCGCAGGCGACACTGCCTGGAAAGCGTTGGGCACTTTCCATAAAACCTTGCAGTTGGTCGCATGTTCCACGTCTTCTTCGGTGAAACCGGGAATTTTCTTATATCGGTTCAGCACCAGTCGCAGCCGGTCGCGCCCCGAGCCCTCTTCCAGGAACGTATGAATGCGTCCCGCGCTCCAGAGCGATACGACATCTGCCTGCGCCACCACCAGCACCGCATTCGAAAGATCGGACAACAGGCGGGTCGTAGGGTCGAGACGGCTTGATGCGTCCACGATCACATATCGATAATGATTCACCAGAAGATCGAAGAGGCGAGCCAGTTCGGCCGGCGTCGGCTCAGTCGGATACGGTTGCTGCGGCCCCGCCAAGAGACGCAACCCCTCCTTGGTCGGAGTCATCAACCCGTCCAGCAGCGAAGCGTCCAGCCGATGCAGGTTCTGCAGTGCGTCGGCCACGCCAAATTGTGGCCGCAAGTTCAAATGCAATGCCGCGTGCCCGATCGGCGCAAAGTCCACCAGCACCACATCGCCGTGACTCTTCTGCAGCGCCACCGCCGTATTTACCGCGGCTGTGGTGCATCCCGCGCCACCCTTTGCCCCGAGGAAGGTAAACACCCGGGCCTTGCCCACGCCCCCAACGCTTCGCGTGCGGGCTGAGCTATAGCGTGTCAGCGCCTCCAGCAAGGCTTCCGAACCGGCCCCAGAGTCAATGTATTCGCCCGCTCCGGCGCGCATGCTGGCCACAATGTTCGCCGGCCGGTTCATTTCGCCGTTGGCGAAGATAGCAATCTGTTGTGTAGTTGCCCGGATCAGTTCAATGGTGTGCACAGCGCGCTGCGCGTCGTGCGCCGCAACGTCGACAATCACTACTTCCGCCCGCGAATCCTGCAGTTGCCTCAGAATCGAATCCGTCGGTCCTGCCGGGAATCCTACGTGGCTGAATACCGCCTGTCCCAGGCGCGTCGCTTCTAATCGATTTTGCAGCCCGGATAACTGGTCTTGGTCCTCGGTGAGGAGGGCGACGGCGATCCCATGCATAACGCGGTTCTCGCTGATTTCTCTCGGTGTTTGCATGTTAGAAAGAGAACCTGCCCTCAGCCAAGTGACCTAGGTAATGCAACCAAAGTGGTGCACGCGCACATTCACTGCTCCCACTCAAATAGCGCAGTTGATTTCGAAACGATTGGGAGGAACGACACAACGTCAACAACTGAGGCCTGTCACACCCCTTGTTGCCGAACATTCTATGCCAACCGCGTCCGGTTGAAAAGGAGCTTTCTCGACAAAATGAAAAATAATTGAAAGTGGACGGAAATCGTCTGGGGAGACTGCCGGGGGCCCATTGCTGCAACATAAAGTCTAGCCTAGAACCGGACGCGCCGCCGACTGTACCAGCGGACGTTCTCCGTTGCGCTGGGAGTGAAGGCTCGAAACCCGAGGGAAATTCGATGACTCGGACTCAGGAAGATACTCGTATCCATCCAACCGCACCGCTACTCCGATTTTCGCCTCGACCTGCAACGAACTTGCAGCGCCCTTGGCGGCCGGCTTCACAATTCGCAGAATGCGGCCCCGGCAGCGCACCGGCATGCTTTCGCCCAGCGTAATTTCCGAGGGCATCCGCAGAGTAATCTCGATTTCGCTGCCTTCCGTGAGTGCCGCGTCAGTAAAGAAAAACACTCCACGCGAACTCAGATCCTGGGTGAATCCCATGCCTTCCAGTGGAGTCGCAGGCTGGCGCAAAGAAACTGGAAGCAGATACGAAAACCGTTGCCCGACGCGCCGTTCTACTCGAACTGGAGGACTGCTCATGATGCCGTCCCTGCCCCGGCTTCCTTCGCCGAACCTGCACCGCTACTTTAGCTCACACCGCGCCAGAAGAGAAGCAGGATTTTTAGGCCGGGTAACCCATCCTTTGATTTCCGCCGCCATCACCGACACAGTGGTTGCGCCGTCCTTCGCGTTCTTTGCGAAGAGCCCGCCCTGAGCTTGTCCAAGGGGCGGGAGTCCGAGATGCCGGCGCAATGGCTTTCCTCACGCAGCCGGGGTACGAAACGAAATCCCCGTCCAGCCTTCATTCACGGGCGCCGGCCCTTCAGGATCGTCCGTTCTCAGACAGCCTTAGCCCAGCCGGCTGCATCTATCTGCAGGCTCGTATTCGGTTACACCGAGCCCTTCGTCTGTGAACCTTCGACTTCTATATCTCCTTCTCGCGGCCGTCCCGCTGCTGTTGGCCTCGGCCTGCGGCGGCGGTGCCAGCAACAGCCAGCCCCCGCCTTCTTCCTCCATCTCATCCGTTTCGGTTTCGTGTACGCCCTCCTCGGTTGCGGCGCAGGCCACATCGCAGTGCAAAGCGACGGTGCAAGGCACGGGCAGTTTCAGTTCCACCGTCGCCTGGTCCGCCGCGGCCGGCGCAATCAATACGGCCGGACTATTCACCGCTCCCGCCACCGCCGGGTCCGTGACCGTAACGGCGACCAGCATGCAAGACCCAACCAAGTCTGGAACCGCCTCCGTCACCGTGCAGGCAGCGGCCACGATTACTTCCGTCGCTGTAACCTGTTCGCCCTCCACCGTCGGCACGAATGCAACCTCGCAGTGCAGCGCCACGGTTCAAGGCACGGGCGGCTTCAGTCCCGCTGTGACATGGTCGGCGATCACGGGCACAATCAATTCCACCGGACTCTTCACCCCACCGCCTACCGCCGGTTCAGTGACTATCACCGCAACCAGCACGCAAGACACAACCAAATCCGGAACCGCCTCCGTGACCGTGCAGCTACAAACCGCGCAAAGCAAGCACGTCGTTATGGTCATGGAGGAAAATCAGGGTTACGCGACCGTGGTCGGCAATACCACTGACTGGCCCAGTCTCAACAGCCTCATCGCCAACGGCGCGCTTCCGACCAACTACTACGCGAATACTCATCCGTCGATTGGCAACTACTTCATGCTCACCACCGGGCAGATCCTGACCAACAACGACAGTTCCATCACCGTCTGGAACGTCGACAACTTGGCCCGCCGGATGCTCGTCGCTGGAGTTTCATTCAAGATTTACGCCGAGGGCATTACTCAGGGCTACGTCGGTGGAGACACTGGCCTTTACCTGATTCGCCACAATCCTTTCGTCATGCTGTCCGATGTCGCCAGCAACCCGCAGGTGGCGAACGCCGTCATCTGGCCGTTTTCCCAGTTCGCATCCGACCTGGCCAGCGACGCCCTGCCGGAATTTTCTTTCATCGTCCCCAACGTCGACGACGATGCGCACAACGGAACTCCGCAGCAGGCCGACAGCTGGCTGCAAACCAATGTTGTCACCCCGTTGTCGAACTACTCCGCGTTTTCCTCGGCCGGCGACGGCATTCTCATCGTCGATTTCGATGAAGCACTCGACACCGACACCAACAACGGCGGCGGCCACGTCTCTCCAGTTTTCTGGGGACCGAACGTAAAGGTCGGTTACACACAAACTTCAACCACGCTGTATCAGCACCAGAGCATGCTGCGTACCGTGATGGAAGCGCTTCAGCTAACGAACCCTCCCGGAGCCGCGGCCAGCGCGCCGTCCATGGCAGAGTTCTTCGTGCAAAAATAATCATGGAGCTGATGGGGTGAGCAGCACGAGGCAACACTGCAAGCGACAGCTGTCTTTAATGCTGCGGGCGGTTCCCCTCTAAGCCTTCCAGGCGTTCGGTGTGATCGATGGCGATGCGCGCCAGCAGCGTCATTCCGTCGGTGAGCGTCACCATTGACTCTTCAAGCCTTGAGGTCCGAGTCGCTAACTGAGTCACGCTGTCGGCAAGTTGCGCCATGCGCTTCTCGGTCTCCATTTGCATTGCGGCTATAAGCTCTACCGTGTGAGTCAGTGCTTCGAGTCGCTCATCGATATTCACCTGGCCCTCCGCACATGATACGAATACCCTATACGTACCGCTATGTAGTGTCGAGCTTTATATTTTCAATCTTTTCAACCGCTTACGTAACGCTACGTATGAAGTCGCGAATTCTCGTGATAAAAGTGGAGTAATGTCAACTAAGAATCCTGCAGCAGTCGCGCTCGGACGAAGAGGCGGGCAAGCCCGTGCTAAAAAGCTCACGCCGGAAGAACGCAGTGATGCCGCCCGGAAAGCCGTCGCAACCCGATGGGCGAAAATCGACGCGAGCCTGAAGGAAATGAAGAAAAATCTCGCAAAACTCGAAGCCGCACGTAAAAAGCGAACGCAGCCAAAACAACCAAACAAATAGACACCGAATACTCGTGCCTATAGCGAAACCCGAGCCTTCCAACCAGACTTCTGCTATCCTTTTCGCGCTCTTCACCCTGGGGAAGATTGCGCGCGACCTACCGGCGCGCGATCGATAAGGAGGTTATCGTGGTGCGACGCATGGGAGTTTTTTTCGTTTTGATCGCCTGCCTGGTGATCGGCCACCGGGCGCTGGCGCAGCAGTTTTCTGCCGACGTAACCAGCCAAAGACAAAACAATACGAGCGTTAACAAGCTCTACTCATCCGACAATAAAGTCCGGCTCGAGGTTCAGACCGGCAATGCGGCAATGGGTCCCAGCGCCCTTATCCTCGATGAGGCGCAACACAAGTACGTCATGATCATGGCGGAGCGGCACATGTACATGGATGCGCCCGTGACCATGGTGAAACCGTTAATTACTCAGTTCTGGCACGTGCAGGATCCCAACGATGCCTGCCCGCAGTGGAAAAATATCGCCCAGCAGGCTGGCACCGACCAGAATTGGGGCAGTTGCACAAAGATCGGCCCCGACACGGTCAACGGCCGCGACAGCGTCAAGTACGAAGGTGTCTCAAAAAAAGGCGAAAAGACGCATGTGTGGGTCGATACCAAACTGCACTGCGTCACCAAGACGGACGAAGGCAGCGGCGGCTTCGAACTGAAAAATATTCAAGAGGGCTCGCAGCCGACAAGCCTGTTCGAGGTTCCCGCCGGTTACACCAAATTCGATATGGGCGCCATGATGAATCCGCGCCGCTAGACCGCGACACCGCGAATGCCTCGGGGCCGTGGTGTGTTCCCTTCGTGCCCCTTCGCGTCCTTCCTGGTGAATTGTTGGTTTTCCCTTCGCGCCCCTTCGCGTCCTTCGTGGTGAATTGTTGGTTTTCCTTCGCGCCCCTTCGCGTCCTTCGTGGTGAATTGTTGGTTTTCCTTCGTGCCCCTTCATGTCCTTAGTGGTGAACGTTGCGCGCGCAAAATCCCGGCACTATACTCGATTCAGCTAATCCGCTGGTTTCCCCCGGAGCAAACATGGCTCTATCCGCCGTAATTGTGGACGACGAACAACTCGCCCGCGATGAACTCGCTTATCTGCTTAAACATGCCGACGACGTGAACGTCGTCGCCCAGGGCAAGAATGGACTCGAAGCCCTCAACCTGATCAAGGAACACACTCCGGATCTGGTTTTTCTCGATGTCCAAATGCCCGGCCTCGACGGTTTCGGGGTCATCAAAAAACTGCTCGACAAGAAAATTCCCTTGCCCAAAATTATCTTCGCCACCGCCTTCGATCAGTATGCGGTAAAGGCGTTCGAAGTGAATGCCGTCGACTACCTGCTCAAGCCCTTCGACAAAAAACGCGTCGCCCAGGCCATTCAGAAGGTGCGAGCCAAGCAGGCGGACGGTGAACTGCCTTCCGAAAAGATCGAAACTCTGGTACGCATGATCGAATCGCAAAAGCAGCCTGCCTCCAAAATCCTGCTCAAGACGGTCGGCCGCATGTTTCTGGTCGATCAGAAAGACATTTGTTATGCCTGGATTGAAGACGGCGTGATCACGGTCGTGACTGGAGGCCCCGTCGGGATGGAAGGTCAGTCCAACTGCCGCACTCTCGAGGAACTGCTCGACAGCCTAGACACAAACCTTTTTTGGCGCGCCCACCGTTCCTATCTGGTGAACATCAACCGCATCCGCGAGGTCGTTCCCTGGTTCAAAAGCTCGTACCAGTTGCGCATGGATGATAAGAAGCAGACAGAGATTCCAGTCAGCCGCGCCCAAACCAAACGGCTGCGCGAGCTTTTCGGGCTTTAGTCTCGCCAGCCACACGCCATCTGCATTGCCGTCAAAATTCTCCACCTTCGGGAAAACGAGGGAACCGTCCCGCTTTGTGCTCGGAGCGGTTGGCGGGTGCACGAATCTTTCGGCACGTTCCACAACCGCAAATAAATCGTCGATCAGCGTGCCAGAATGCATCTCGTCGCCTCCGCCGCGAAAATGGCGGAGAGGGGCCAGAACGAAACCCGGAGGGCGGCGAGGCAGACCCGTCCTCCGGTCGCGGGGGAGAGCTAAACAGCCAGAGCTTCCAGTGCCGAGCGGTCCCGAATCACCAGCGTCGGGCCGTCCAGTCGTATTAACTGCTTCTTCTTCAGATCGCTTAACAGCCGAGTCACGGTTTCGCGCGACGAGCCGATCCGTTGCGCCATTTCTTCATGGGTCATAACGGAATGGATGCGAGTTTCAGTCGCGTCTAATCCATCGGTAGAGTGACTGCTTGACGATTTTGTAAGCGAGTTTGACAACAACAATCGCGCAAGCTTGCCTGCGGACGACCGGGTCAGCACCAAATCGTGGATGTCGCGATAGGCCGATTGGTAATCGCGGCTTAGCGACTGCGCCGTGTGCATCCCAATTTCACTGTGAGTCTGCATCAGTTCCAGGTATTCTTTGCGATCCACAAAATTCAACAGGCACGGCGTCGCAGTCTCCGCCGTCGACTCATATCCTGCTCCTGAGATGGATGCGCTCAAGCCCAGAGCCTCTCCCGCGTCCGCGGTCTTGAGAATCAGAATCTTGCCTTCGCGCGAGGTCGTTGAAAGATTCACCTTTCCCGAACACAGGATGAACATGCCGCGTGGGCTTTGTCCCTCGACAAACAGAATGGCTCCCGCCGGCAGAATGCTCTTGTGGCTCATCTCATTCAGCGCCTGCAGGGACGACGGGGTAAGTCCGCAAAAAAATCCGGGGTTCGTAGTCTGGGGACATTCGCTGCAGTCCTCAATGATCTCTAGTCCGTACGGGGCCATATCTGTCTCCGTGGAAGCGAATCGCTTCGGTTTTACAGCTCGGCAGCACTGACTCACGCCGCCGAAATGCCGCGAACTGGCCAACAATGCACGAGCATGCGCGCGGGTTTCTGCATTCAAGCTTTGCGTTGCTGCCAGCAGCTCCCATGCCGCGCTTGGTTCCTGCTCCTGTTCCCAGGCTAAATGACAGGAAAACAAATAAAGAGGATCGATCTCTTCCGGAAAAATCTGCGAACTGGGTTGAGCAGTGGCTAACCGCGGTAATTCGATCGGCGACTCGCTCCAACCGCTGGCAAGGTTGGAATCATCCCCCGCATGTCGCGTTGAAAGTGGTGGGACTTCGAGGAACTGGCTTGCATAGCCAGCTCTCTGGTACTTACTTGTTAACAACACTTCTACTCCGTGAAAAGCCGGGCACGGCACTGAATTTTATTTCGGATCAGAGAACGGTAGTTCCCTCAGCTAAGGACGGAAATCAATCTGGGACCGGCCAGGGCCAGAGAACGATACCGTACAGAGCACGCGGTGGGCCAAAAAAGGAACGGCAGCGAACCGATGGAACTTCCCTGTTTGGAACAAGTTCCAAAATAGAAATCGCCCCACCGTCCGCCCTGTCCCCTGCAATTCGGCACCTCTGCCGATTAGTCGTCGTTTTCCACATTCCCGCTCCTTGCCATCGAACTTCATTTCTCCGCCTTTATCCCCGCGCTCATTCTGGATCGGCATAATCCTGGCGCGAGATTTTCAGCCGCTGCATTTTGGATTGCAGAGTGGTCCGTTTCAAACCCAGCCGCTTCGCTGCCCCGTCCGCCCCAGAGAGGGTCCCCCGCGTTTCTCGGAGCACGCGCACGATATGTTCCCGCTCCGCCGAATCTAGACTTTGATCTGTCTGACTTGCCACGGGGGCACCCGCGTTCCTCAGTTCCGCTAAGGGAACCCGCAGCGCCCTGCCATCGCTCAGAATGACCGATCTTTCCATCAGGTTTTCCAGTTCGCGGATGTTTCCAGGCCATGGCCATTCCGTCAGAATTTTCATGGTCTCTTTGGGAATCGTTTCGATATCGCGTTCCATGCGCGCGGCAAACTTTCTGACGAAGTAGCGGACCAGCAGCGGAATATCCTCTCGCCTTTCGCGCAAAGCCGGTAAACGAATGGGAAAAACGTTGAGTCGGTAGAACAGGTCGCTGCGGAACTCATGCTGCTCAATTCCCTTCGCCAAGTCCCGATTTGTCGCGGCCACCAACCGCAGATCCACCTTCAGGGTTCGGTTGCTCCCCAACCGTTCAAACTCCTGATCTTGCAGAACCCGCAGCAGCTTGGGTTGTACGTCGATCGGAATCTCCCCAATCTCGTCGAGAAACAGTGTTCCCCCGTCCGCCAACTCCATTCTTCCAATCTTCTGGCTAATCGCTCCGGTGAAGGCGCCTTTCTCGTGCCCGAACAATTCGCTCTCCAGTAATCCCGTGGGAATCGCCGCGCAGTTGAGTTTGATAAAGGGTGCGTCCTGGCGGCGGCTCATGCGGTGCAGCGCTCGCGCAATCAGTTCTTTGCCGGTTCCTGTTTCTCCCAGTATCAGCACCGTGGCGTTGCTGGCGGCTACGGTGCTCGCCTGTGCCAGGACGTTTTTAAGGGCCGGGCTGTCACCGATGATTTCCTCAAACATGCCTTGCGAGCGCAAATCGCCCTCAAGATATTTTTTTTCTTCGGTCAGGCGGTCCTTTAAGTTTTGGATCTCGACCGCGGCGCGATGATTTTCCAGCGCGACCGCAAATTGCGCGGCCACCTGATTCAGCAGCGTGAGATCCTCGCAGTCGAAGGCGTTGGCGCGAGTGCTTCCCAATACCAATACGCCCAACGGGCCTTTCGGCCGCACCATCGGGATACAACTCAGAGTTCGCAATCCTTCCGCGATGAAACTTTTCGCGATCTCTGACTGAAATTCCTTCATTTGCTCTCGCGAGAACGTCAAGGGTGCACCGTGCTGCAGAGCGCGCCCGCCAGGACTATTGTGCGGACTGATAGGCAGGCTGGAGAGCATTCCCTTTCCCAGCGGGAAGTCTTCAGCTTGCCTCACCAGCAGGCCGGTATTGCCTTCGTGCAGTTCGAAGCCGGCATATTCGTGGCGCAGCACCCGGCGGATCCGCGCCGAAATCCGCGGAAACACCTGTTGCAAGTCCCAGTTCGAGGCCAAAATCGCGCTCACGTCCAATAACATCTGCAGCCGTGCCGACTGTTTGCCCAACTTCCCGTCTACGTCTTGCAGAGATTGTTCCAGCTTCTTTTGCTCAGTGACCTCGATCACCACGACCGCAATTCGCTGAACCACTCCTGATTCATCTTTGATGGGAAAATAGTGTTCAATCCAGTGCCCGGTTTCCGTTCGAGTGGGCAAAACAGCAGAAAGTTCAATTTCCGTTACCGGTTCTCCCGTTGCGCACGCGCGTTGGATCTGCAATTCCACTAATCCCGCGGCATTGCCTAACATCTC
The DNA here is from genome assembly GCA_036269595.1 of Candidatus Sulfotelmatobacter sp. Taxonomy (GTDB): domain Bacteria; phylum Acidobacteriota; class Terriglobia; order Terriglobales; family Acidobacteriaceae; genus Sulfotelmatobacter. Next base: position 21,778 of record DATBEI010000126.1, on the reverse strand, counting down.
CCGCACGGTCTTGCCGATGTGCTCGGGCGCAGGCGCTCCGTTCATGTTTGCCAGCGTGCTGTTGATTGCCAGATAACGCTGTGCGCAATCCAGGACGCATAGTCCCATGGTGGATGACCTGAAGTAGGCCGCCAGCAACTTTTCCGGTTCGAGCAGAGCGTCGGGGTGCGCGAATCGAAACTGACCGCCTGCCTCAGCGACGGATCCTTCATTCGGCATGACAGGATACCTCGATCCACGAGACCGGCCTCGCGTCGCATCCCGCGAAACAATTCCTGAAACTTTCTTCTCTGCCGCAGTGGATTGAAATTACATCAGGAAGGGTTTGAACTGAATAGACGGGAATCGCCTGAATCCGCCATAGGCAAAATGTGGAGACGGTCTTAGGGTCGTAAATGCACCGCAAAGAACGGACAAAACCTGGCAGGAACTTCTGTGCGGCTCCGGTTCCACCGTAGCCTACTCTGTACCCGCCGCACCGCGGCGCGTAACAGGAGCCTTCATGTTCGGTCCAGATGCCAGGCGGTTCCAAAGTGTACTGCACACCACTCCCATTGCCGCCTCCCCCTCAAAGGCGAATCTTCGCACGATCGAACTACCGTGCAAGCCTCGACCTATAACAGACTCATAGTGAGCGATTACGTTACGTCGAGTTTGTTCGGATTTCGTAACAGGAGCCTTCGCCTTCCGCTTACAGTACGGATGCTGCGCTCCGTGACGTCGGTTGCAACACCGTTCTCTAAAACCGGATCTCCGCCGGAAAACTTAAAGAATCAACATGCGTCGCAATCTGGCTTCTTCCTGGAATCTCAAAACCAAACACGGCGTTTCTGCATCCGACGCTAAAATAGCCCTCATCCGCATGCGTGCTCTTTTTCTTACGCTCACTCTGGCCTGCACCGCCGCGGCCCAGTCGATTTCTGCCCCAACCATCGCCGTCAATGATGAAAATGGAGTCGCCGTCTCCTCCGCTCGCGTAATTCTTCAGTCTGCGTCGCAGCCTACCGTCCGCTGCTTGACTGATTTCGCGGGCCGCTGCCCCTTTCCTTCTCTGCCTGCCGGGACTTACCAACTCCGCGTCGAAAAAGAAGGCTTCTACGAGGTCCTCGATCCACTCGTCCAGATTTTTCCCAGCTCTCTCGTCGAAGTCGTGCTCTCGCACCAGCAGGAAGTGCGCGAGGTCGTCAACGTTCACGAGTCTCCCCCCGCCATCGATCCCGCGCAAATCTCAGCCCAGGAAACTATCAGCGGCCTCGACGTCATCAATATCGTCTATCCCGGCACCCACGACTATCGCAACGTCCTCAACTTCATCCCCGGCGTCGTGCAGGATCAATACGGCCAGCCCCACGTCGCCGGAGCCCAGACCTACCAAACCGTCACCCTGCTCGACGGCTTCAACGTCACCCAACCCGCCAACGGACAACTCGTGGTCCGCGTCAGCACCGACGCCTTCCGCAACATTCAGGTCGAGCCCTCGCGCGAGCCTGCCGAAGATGGCAAAGGATCCGGCGGCGTGCTCAGCCTCAACACCGGCATCGGCGACGATCATTTCCGCTTCGCGGCCACCGACTTTCTTCCTTCCATCCAAAACAAGCACGGCTGGCGCTTCGATCAGTTCCTGCCCCGCTTCACTTTTTCCGGTCCCATCGAGAAAGGAAGAACTTGGTTCTATGACGCCTTCGACGGAGAATACGACAACCTTGTCTACACTGCCCTGCCAGTCAACGCCGACAACGATCACATCTGGCGCCTCGGCAATCTCATCAAGCTGCAAACCAATATCACCAGCCGCAATATTTTTACCGGCAGCTTTCTGGCCAACTATCTTCACGACCAGTTCGCCTTCCTGTCGCCCCAGAGCCCGCAACTGTCAAACCCTAGAAATGTCGAAACCGCCTACGTCGGCAGCGCCAAAGATCAGCATTACTTTGCGGGAGGCCAACTCCTCGAAACCGGATTCGCTTTCGACGAATACAGCAACGAACTCAATCCCTACGGCTCTTCTCCCTACTTCCTCAATCCCACCACCGCCGGCGGCAGCTTCTATCTCAACGACGACACTCACGCTCACCGCTGGCAAGCGATCACCAATTTATTTCTTCCCCCACGCCAGTGGCACGGGCGCCACGATTTTAAATTCGGAGTCGATCTCGATCGCATCACCTACGACGCGTTTTATTTACGCCAGCCGATTTATTTCCTAAGCGGCAACAACACGCTCACCTCGCCCAACCTCTGCTTCACCGCGCCGCAAAATGACAATTTCCCTTGCACCCGCTATTCCACATTCAATGAAGCCCCGCGGCATGAACAATACAACGGTGAAGTCAGCGCCTATGCCGAAGATCGCTGGCTCGTCACTGATCGCCTGCTGATCGCACCCGGCATCCGCCTCGATTGGGACGAGATCGTCCGCCACGCCGCCATCTCGCCTCGCCTCGCCGGAACCTATGTCCTCGACTCTTCCGGCAATACCAAACTTTCCGCCGGCGTCGGCCTCGTTTACGACGCAACTCCCATCTTCCTCGTCGCCCGCCCCTACGCCGGCACGCGCCAGGATACCTTTTATTCCCTCCCCGCCCCCAACTGCACCGCCAACTGCGTCACCACCAGTAGCCCGGTCACTACCACATTCACCGTCAACCAAAACACGCTTCAGGTTCCGCGCTTCCTCAACTGGAGCCTCGCCCTCGAAAAGAAACTTCCCGCCGCCGTCTACCTCAAGGCCGAATTCCTCGAACGCCGCGGCGCCAACGGATTCGTCTACAACACGCTCAACAATTCCCCCGGCGGAAATTATTTCCTCGAAAACACTCGCGCCGATCATTACGAGGCCCTGCAGATCAGCCTGCGCCACAACTTCCGCGGCAACTACATGCTGATGGGCTCCTACACTCGCTCCACCGCGCATTCCAGCCAGGCTCTCGACTTCAACGTCGACAGTCCCATCTTCAGCCCCCAGCAACCCGGCCCCTACGCCTGGGACGCTCCCAACCGCTTCCTTTCCTGGGGATACTTCCCGCTCTTCAAACTTCCCATCTTCCATCAATTCGAAGTGGCCTATTCCCTCGAAGCCCGCACCGGATTTCCCTACAACCTGCTCACCGACCAGCAACAACTCATTGGCCCGCCCGGGGCTCAGCGCTATCCGGATCTCGTCGCGCTCAACCTGCAACTTGAAAAACGTTTCCATCTTTTCGGCTACTATCTCGCCCTCCGCGGCGGCTTCGACAACATCACTGGCCGCTGCAATCCCTTCGTCGTCGATAACGTCATCGATTCCACCCATCCCCACGCCACCTTCACTGCCTGCGAAGGCCGCGCCTTCACCAGTCGCATCCGCCTCCTCGGGCGAAAGTAAATCCAATGCCATTCCCACGTAAGCCTTTCGGGTCATAATATAGTTGACGAATCAAACTAAAGCGTCCACTATGGGATGACCGTGAAAGGAAGTATTCACGGTGCAAGACAATTTGGCGGAACAGGTAGGCTTTCTTAAGTGGCAGTCTTCTGCTCGGCGGACTTGGAGCCTCTGGGAAATGATTGAACATACCTGCATGCACTTTTGTGCGCTTTATGAATCGCTCGGAACTGAAATAGACAAACTGAGCACCGAAGAACCGCAGAGCATTATCAATTCAAAAGACAAGAAACGGCTAGACCATCGACTCATGGAACCGCTGGAACATGAGTTTATTAAGTTGAATTTTGTCGAAACAGCAAACCACATCTATGGCGAATTGGTAGGAATCCGAGATCGCTTGGAGCATGGAAGTGATTTAAACGCCGCTACTCTGTTGGAAAAAATGAGGGCACTTCAGCGGTTAATAGTTCAGAAGATGATGGAGTTGAAGTTTGCCTACATTCCATCTCCAAACGATAAGTACTTCGAACAGCAGTACCTTTTTGGAGAAAAGGTAGACCTAAGATTCGAAGAAGCGCGACAGGAAATTAAAGATTCTGGGAATTGCTTCGCAGCCGAACTCTATACAGCATGTGTGTTTCATTTAATCCGAATCCTAGAGCATGGACTGCGATCAATTGCAAATGCGACGAACGTCGTGATTACCGACAAAAAGCAAGTGATTCCTTTGGAGTATGGAGACTGGAATAAAGTCCTTGACGCTATAGACGGGAAGATTACTGCCGCTAGAGCGCTTCCGAATAATGCTGCCAAGGGAGATTTGATAAAGCGCTATTCTGAAGCTAGTGACCGTCTTATGTGGGCTCGCGATCAATGGCGCAATGATATCGCTCATACACGCACCCGCTTTAGCCTGGATGGAGCAAAAGATGTTTTTGAGAGGACAAAAAGCCTAATGCAGTTTCTAGCCGAGACACTGGATAAGCCATGGTAAAACCTAACCGAGAATTCGACAATTTCGACAGCACGATGCGGAAGTTACTCGCGATTCCGCACAGTGAAATCAAAGCCAAATTAGATGCGGAGAAAGCGGAGAAGGCAAAGCGACCCAAGAAACGTGGTAGGCCGCTGGGCTCTAGCGCTTCTTCGGGCCGCGCTTCAGGCGATAAGGATTAGAAACACGTCGCATCATCCTTGCCAGTAAGTCCGGCATAGGTGACGCGTTTTCCGACGATGCCGCTCATAGCGAGATCGAAGCGCTTGTGTTCGCTGGTCGGATTCTTTTTGGTGCCACGGCTGTTGTAGCGGAAAGATTGCTCATCAAGGTAACGGAACAGATGAAACGGTTCCACGGCAACATAGGTTCCAGAAATTCCGCGTTTCAGGAGCGACCAGAAGTTCTCAAGGCCGTTAGTGTGAATGCGGCCATCTACGTACTTGTTGGCATGATCCACCACGCCATGAATGAACTCATCGGTCATGCTCATGTTCCGATAGCCGCTCATATCGTCGGTATAGACCGAAGTTCCAGCGTGGACGTGTTCGCGAATCAGCGGGAGCACGGTGTCTTTGGTCCGATCTTTAATGACCATAGTGCGAATCTCTTTGCCGCGCTCAAGAATGCCGAAGGCGATAGTCTTATCGTCTTTCTTGCCGGGGAACGGAATGCGACGGGCGCGAACTACTTTGTGCATGTTCCGCGCTTTGCCGCCGATGAAAGTCTCATCAACTTCTATCTCGCCACCATTGCCACCCATCTTCATGAACGATCCGCGCTGCATTGCAAGACGAACACGATGCATCATGAACCAAGCGGACTTCTGAGTTACGCCAATGGTGCGCCCGATCTCGTAGCTGCTAACTCCGTTGCGGCAGTTGGACAGCATCCAGACCGCAACAATCCACTTCTCAAGAGTGATCGGAGAATCCTCAAAGATGGTTCCAACCTTGGCCGAGAACTGGCGCTTAGGATGGACGCTCTTGCACTGCCACTTGCGCTGGTTAGCGAGGAACACAACATCGGTGCGGCCACAGGTTGGACAAGCTACACCCTCAGGCCATCGGATGTTAACCATGTAATCAAGACAGTTATCAGGATTAGCGTAGAAAAGGACTGCATCCTGCAAAGTCTTTGGCTGCTTGTGTTTGCCGTTCATATACAAAACTGTACGCCATTGCTGTTGATTTGTCAAGTATATTATTACCCCCTTTCGTAACCCTCCCGGGTGCACATTTTTTGTTGCACATTCACACAGGTGAAATATCTTGCATGTAGGATTGAATCAGGAGGACCGCCGCCTATGGCTTCATCCCGCGCCGCGAAGTCGCTGCCGCTACAGGTAGCCGCCATCTGTTATCGCCGGCGCGGCGCGGCCATCGAGTTCCTTCTGGTTAATACCAACGGCGGCAACAAGTGGACTTTCCCCAAAGGCTCGACCGCTCCTGACCTATCGCACAGCCAGGCCGCCGAACGCGAAGCAGTCGAAGAAGCCGGAGCCTTGGGCACCATCGAGCCACGTCACTTTCATTTGTACCTGCATTCCAAGGGCGTCTTCTGGCAACCCGGAGGCGTCCAGGAATTTGTGATCAAGGCCTTCCTGATGGAAGTCCACCAGATGCGCCGCCCCGACGAAGGCAACCGCCGCCCCAGCTGGGTGAGCCCCGCCGAAGCCAAGCGCCGCCTGGCCAAAGGTCGCGAAGTGAAATACGCCCGCGAACTCGAAGCCGTCATCGACCGCGCCCTCGAACGCATCCAGTTCCACAACCAACTCTGGGGAACCTATCCCAGCCCGCGCAATGCCCGTCCCGCTTCCGACTCGAAAGATCCCATCGCCACGGTGGTCTGGCCGTAGACGCGCCTTTTATTAGAGAAGTAACGTCGTTCAGCCCGAACAAGTGGATTCATGGTCTTTCTGGCGGAGAGTCGGGTGACGACAACCCTCACGGATTAAAAGGTGGTCGCAACTTGATCCGGAAAGTAAATCGGTGAAGAACTGGCCTAGAAACCTCGTCGGTCGACTTTGGTCTGGCATTACTGAAATTCAGTTTCAAGCCTTCTGCCAACCAGCAGCAAAAAATCATCCCTGCTTCCTGCATTCCCCCGACGATGGAAAAAGACAAGACTGAACAGATGCAAGAAGAAAAAGCTGCGAAGGGTCACCGAGCCGCGCTGGAAGAGCAGTAGCGCAAGAACGGCTGTGTCCAGGATTGTTTCGGAAATTGGGTGTGCCCCGACGAGTTGATGAGGCGTTCATTGCCACGCGAAGACAGATGAGAAGACGAAGAAGAATCGCAGAAAGAAGACGTTTACAGATGATTACCGCCGGTATATAGTCCGCCCCGCTGACCAAATGATGAGATAGGAGAACTTTTATGCGAAGAAACATTGGGGCTCGCAAGACTTTAGGGCTGCTGGCGGTTGTTGCCGCTGTTGCGTTCGCGATCCTGAGCGGTTCGCGGACTGTCCGAGCCGGTCAAGATGAAAACGGCGATCAGAACGAGGAATCCCTGATTCAACGCGGTTTCGATACAGCTCCGGTTCCATTGAACCTGCACGGCAGGAACCGGGCGCTGGTGGGATTGGGAAGCTACATTGTCAATGTGGTGGGTGACTGCAACGGTTGCCACTCGGCAGGGCCGGCGACTGAATTCGCCCCAGGCGGAAATCCATATTTTCGATCTCCGATTTTTACTGGGACAAAAGTGACGAACCTGGCGACCTATCTTGGCGGAGGGCGCGATTTCGGGCCAGTGGGCTCCGTTCCCCATCTTTATTCACGAAACCTGACGCCCGACAATACTGGACTGCCGGAAGGCGGGCGCACTTACGAACAGTTCGTGGAGATCATGAGGACCGGTGCCGATCTCGACCACATCCATCCCAATTGCACGGCGGCCGGTACGCCTGCCAACTGCTTCCTGCCGCCGTTCAACGGCGATCTGCTGCAAGTGATGCGCTGGCCGTCGTTCCAGAACATGACGGATCATCAGTTGCGGGCGATCTACGAATACTTGAGCGCGGTCCCCTGCAACCCAGGTCCGGGGATTGCGAGTGCGCCATATTTGCAGAATACTTGCGAATGACAACAAGTTGGGTGCGTTCCGTAAGACTGCGGGCCAGAATCTGGGGAATGTACATACAAATCTGTACAGCCTATGGAGTAGTGGGGACGAGGTGATCGGATTTGACAGGTCGCCTCGCGTCTACGATGCCATTTCCGGAGCCGGAAACGGCCCTAGGATCGACGATCTTTAGCGGCAACGAGGGGAAACGTCATTGACCAGTCGATTCGCGCTCTATCGAAGCGCAATCGTGTTTTACGAACTTTCAACGACTTACACCAATGCTCAATGACTTGCACGAAGTTTCAACAAGTTACGAGGCTAGCCGCCCTCGTGGAGACGTTGCTCGCAACGTCTCGGGCGGCCGCACAGGTTCTACCGGCTAGACGCAGCAAGTTGCGTCTCCACGAGGTGGTCTGTTAGGGGCGTGTCCGAACGTTACTATGAGGGGTTACGCCGAGGCCTGCATTAAAGCTATAATCAGGCAGTGATGTTGACGGTTTCTGATGCTGCTTCGGAATTCCAATTCGCGTCTTCCTTATTCGCCCAACGCTTTCCGGGGCGAGTGCTGGTTACACTGCCTGGTGTGTCCGCGGCGATATCGAGCGAACCTGCCTTCGCGATCGCGTCCCAGCCTATTCGGTAGCGACTAGTAGTTTTCCTCCTCAGGGGCTAAAGCCCGATTCATTTATGCGCTTTAGCGGCACGACTGAAGTCGTGCCCTTCCCCCCAAGCGCCACGATGAGATCGTGCCCTTCCCGAACCGATGCACGACTCATGTCGCGCCGTTCCGCAAACGTAGTACCTGGACGCTATCTCACGGAGGAATATCATGACTACCAACACCATGACCGCAATCGGTCCCAAGATCAAGACTGCCCTGCCTGGGCCCAACGCCAAGCGCGTGCTCGAGGGCGATGAGAAATACATTTCGCCGTCGTATACGCGTTCCTACCCGCTGGTCGCGAAGAGAGGGCGCGGCATCGTTGTGACCGACGTCGATGGCAACGAGTTTTTTGATTTCTCTGCCGGCATTGCCGTGACTTCGACCGGGCACTGCCATCCGCATGTGGTCGCCGCCATTCAGAAGCAGGCGGGCGAACTGATTCACATGTCGGGCACCGATTTTTATTACGAGAACATGGTCGACCTGGCGGCGCGGCTGACGAAGATTGCGCCGATGCCCGGACCGCACCGCGTTTACTACGGTAACTCGGGAGCGGAGGCGATTGAGTGTGCGCTGAAGCTGGCGCGCTATCATACCAAGCGGCAGAACGTGATCGCGTTCCTGGGAGCGTTTCACGGGCGAACGATGGGTGCGCTCTCGCTGACGGCGTCGAAGCCGCAGCAACGGCGGCGTTTCTCTCCGCTGGTGGCGGGAGTGACGCACGTGCGCTATCCCGATGTGTATCGCGGCTGCATGGGCGGACCGCAGGATGCGGACGACTTCGCGCTGGGCTGTGCGCGATTCATCGAAGAGAAACTGTTCAAGACCACGCTAGCGCCGGAAGAAGTGGCGGCGATCTTTGTCGAGCCGGTGCAGGGCGAGGGCGGATATGTGGTCGCGCCGAAAGTTTTTATGCAGGAACTGCGGCGCATCTGCGATCGCCACGGCATCCTGCTGGTGGTCGACGAGGTGCAGAGCGGCATTGGACGCACCGGCAAGTGGTTCGCGGTCGAGCATACCGGCGTTGAGCCCGACATGGTGTGCATGGCCAAGGGCATTGCTTCGGGGATGCCGCTGGGTATCACCATGACGCGCGCGGAAATTATGGACTGGGTTCCGGGATCGCATGCGTCCACGTTTGGCGGCAATCCGGTGGCGATCGCGGCGGCGCTGGCGACGCTCGATGTGATCGAGAAGGAGCATTTGCTCGAGAACTCTACCGGCGTGGGCAATCACATGATGAAGCGCATGGCGGACTGGCCAGCGAAGCACAAACTGGTAGGCGATGTGCGCGGCCGAGGATTGATGATTGGCGTTGACATCGTCAAGGACAAGACAACTAAGGAGTATGGCAGCGCCGAGCGCGACCGCATTGTCGAAATGGCGTTCGAACACGGAGTGCTGTTTCTGGGTTGCGGACCGAGCACGGTGCGCATCTGTCCGGCGCTGGTAGTCACGAAAGAAGAAGCCGACGTGGCTGTGGATGTGCTGGAAAAGTGCATTGCGGCGGTGGGCAAGGGCGCGTAGAGCCTTGGCGGAACGAGTTGATGCGGGCGGGGCCAGTCGGCTCTGCCCGTTTTGTTTTTCCGGGTCCGGGAAGGACGAATCTGAAATCTTATCCCGTTTGTGAGCCAGATCACATCTGGAAATGTGCGCCTCAGGCTACAGTGAATTTGGCCTTATGCTTCCGGCAGTTTTCACGCGCACGATCATTCACGGATTGGATTGGCTGGGGGAGCGCGTGTTGCCCCCCGACCCGCGACCGATGCGGCATCGCACTGGGGTGCGGGGGGAAGAAGACGCGTATTTTCACCTGCGGAAGCTGGGATACGTGATGGTGGAGCGAAATTTTCGTTCGCCGCGCAGCCGAGGAGAAATCGACTTGATCGGCTGGGAGGACGATGTTGTTTGTTTCATTGAGGTTAAGACGCGCACGACGCGCGACGTTAAAACCGCAGAGGCGGCCGTCGACCGTTACAAGCGGCGGGAAATTGCCCAAGTGGCGCGGGACTACTTGCGGCGGCTACCACCAACGTGCCAATGGAGATTCGATATTGTGAGCGTATACTATTCAGGTCCCGGTTCCCGCCCAGAGATTGAGGTATTTCGCAACGCATCCTTGGCGTAAATTGCAAAATTTGCACCAGCGTACTGAAAGGATTCAGTAATTGCCTGAGCTCAGAAAAGATCCGATTGTTGGCCGCTGGGTAATTATTTCGACAGACCGCGCGAAGCGCCCAACCGATTTTGTTCGCGAAAATATGAAGATCAAGGGGGGATTCTGTCCCTTCTGCTACGGCAACGAGACCAAGACTCCGCCGGAGATTCAAGCCTACCGTCCCAATCCGAATGGCGGGTCGCCGCCGCAGCGGGACACGCCGGGATGGACCGTGCGCGTGGTTCCGAACAAGTTTCCTGCATTAGGGATAGAAGGCACACTGAACCGACAGGCCGAGGGTATGTTCGATCGCATGAATGGGATCGGGGCGCACGAGGTGATCATCGAGACCCCGGACCACACGGCGAACCTGGCGACACTGCCTCCGAAACGGATCGAAGATGTTCTGTGGACGTTTCGTGATCGCATTCTGGATTTGAAAAAGGATCGCCGCTTCAAATACATCCTGATTTTTAAGAATCACGGGGAAGCGGCGGGAGCTTCGCTGGAACACGCGCACTCACAGCTGATCGCGCTGCCTATTCTTCCCATCAATGTGACGCAGGAACTGGAAGGCGCCAAACAGTATTTCCTTTATAAAGAACGCTGCGTATTCTGCGACATTATCCGGCAAGAGATGGACGGGGGCACGCGGGTGGTGGCGGAGAACGAGAACTTCCTCACGCTGGCGCCCTATGCGCCGCGCTTTCCGTTTGAGACGTGGATTATGCCCAAGCAGCATGAATCGGCGTTTGAGAACTCGTCGTCACACATGTTCGAGAACCTGGCGCGGGCAATGAAGGACCTGCTTAGCCGGGCCGACCGGGTGCTGGATAATCCGCCCTACAATCTGGTGATTCACAGTTCCCCGGTGCAGGATCCGACCAACGATCATTATCATTGGCACATCGAATTCATGCCCAAGCTGACCAAGACTGCGGGATTCGAGTGGGGGACGGGATTCTATATCAATCCCACGCCTCCGGAAGAAGCGGCGAAGTTTTTGCGCGAAGCGAATGTGGAAGAACCGGCGCCGGTCGCAGCTCGATAAGCCGAAAACTTAAAAAGAAAATAAGGGCACGGCTTGGCGCCATGCCCTTTTCAATTGGCCGGTTAAAGAGAGAGTAGAGCCCACGAGTCTCGCAAGCCCTGTTTGAGAACGATAGAAGGATTCGCACGGTCAGTTGTCACGAAGTTGTAAATTCTGGGAAGGGCCGGCGAGTCGTTGGAGGTTCGTCGCTGGTCGTTATCCTCGGACGTTGAGGCTAACGGGCAAGAGCTAACGACCAGACACCAGACTAACGGCCGCCTGATCAGCCTTGCGTACGGTCTTGGACTTCCTCGTGCCAGGCCATCTGGATCGCTTCCAGTTTGCCTTCGTTGGAGGCTTTGGGATCGCCGGCGAAGTCGGGCAGTTCGGTGACGTAGCGGTGCAGATCGGTGAAGCGCAGGGCGAGCGGGTCGAGCGTCGGGTGAGTTTCGGAAAGAAGGATCCCGATATCTTCCGCGTCATCCCAAGTCAGTTTCTTTGCCATCCGTTGTCCTCCTAGGGAAGGTTTCAAAGGGTAGAAGGTTTCAAAGAATTACTGCTGACGATTGAATCATTGAAACCTTGCTTCTAATGCTCTTCCGATACGTAATTTCGATTCCACGCGGGAATTTCGACCACCACTTTGCCGGGCTTGGTAATTTGCGCCTGGCAACCGAGACGCGAGTTTAACTGCAGATCGGCGGCCATGTCCAAGCGATCGGCCTCGTCGTCGTCCATGGGCGACAGATTTTCGGCACCCTCTTTCACCCAGATGTGGCAGGTGGTGCAGGCGCAATTGCCGCCGCAGGCGTGATCGAGCGGGACGCCGAAGTTCAGGGCTATGTCGAGCAGCGATTGCTCTTTGCCGTGATCTTCATAGGGCAGCTTGCCATTTTCAAACTGCACGGTCTTGCCCTCGGGAAGGAAGGTTACCTGAACCGTGTTTTCGCCGGGTGCGTCGTCGGTCAAAGTTCCGGCTCCTTGTGTTTTTTCTTCAGCCATGATTCACCTCAAATCTTGTGCATGTCATCCTGAGCATGTCATCCTGAGCGGAGCGAAGGACCTCTGTACTCCTAGCCAGTTGCATAGGTCCTTCGCGGCAAAAATCGCCGCGCAGGATGACCATAGGAAATCGCCGCTCAGGATGACCATACGAAATTCATTCGAATTCTGCTTTCGCCATGGGATGCGGGGCGGTGGGACCTTCGCCCAGGTCCGTCTCGTCCATGTTCTTGCCTTTCAGCGCGCTGGAAACTGCGCTGTCCATCATCAGTTCGGCTAGACGGGTGGTGCCGTGGTTGAGCGCGTCGATGGCCTTGCGAATCGCCTGATAATCCTCTTCGGCGTTCACCGCGACCAGCGCTTTTTCCATTTTCGCAATCTGTTTCTTTTCGTCGGTGGTAAGTTGTCCCCAAGCCGAGCTCTTCTTGCCTTTTTCGAGGGCGGCGAGGATAGTCTGCGTTTCGCTGCGCGCTTCAATCAACTGGCGCTGGCGGAAATCTTCTTCCGCGTTGTCGAACGAATCGAGAATCATGCCCTCGACCTGCTCGTCGGTCAGGCCGTAGCTGGGCTGCACCTGGATCTCAGCCTCTTTGCCGCTGCGCTGCTCGCGCGCGGAAACGTGCAGAATGCCGTTCGCGTCGATGAGGAACTTAACTTCGACTCGAGGGATGCCGGCGGCCATGCCTGGAATGCCCTTTAAGTCGAAGCGCGCCAGGGAGCGGCAGTCTTTCGCGAGTTCGCGCTCTCCTTGCAGCACGTGGATCGCAACATTGGCCTGGCCGTCGATCTGCGTGGTGTAAAACTGCGTGGCGGAGGCGGGAATGGTCGAGTTGCGCAAAATAATTTTGTCGGTGACGCCGCCCGCGACTTCGATGCCGAGCGAAAGAGGCGTTACGTCGAGCAGCAGCATGTTCTCGGTAGCCTCGGAGCCGCCGCCGAGAATGTCGGCCTGCACGGCGGCGCCCAGCGCGACGACTTCGTCAGGATTCAGGTCAGTGTGGGGTTCGCGGTGGAACAGTTCTTTCACCAGCGCGCGAACTTTAGGAATGCGCGTAGAGCCGCCGACGAGCACGACTTCGTCGATCTGCTCGGGCTTGAGGTTCGCATCTTTCATCGCCTGCTTGCAGGGACCGACGGTGCGATCGATGATCGGCTGAATCAGCTGCTCGTACTGCTCGCGAGTAATCTCGCGCTGGTAGCGGTTGCCTTCGGGCAATTCAATATCGAGTTTCATCGAGGGCTGCGAAGAGAGCGCGATCTTGGCGTCAATGACGGCTTTGCGGATCGCTTGGACTGCTTCCGCGTTGCGGCGAAGGTCGAGATTGAGATCGCCGCGAATATCGTCGAGCGCGATGGTGATGAGCAGATTGTCGATGTCGTCTCCGCCGAGGTGCGTGTCGCCGTTGGTCGCGACGACTTCGAAGATCCCATCGTGCAGTTTCAGGATGGAGATGTCGAAGGTTCCGCCGCCGAGATCGTAGACGGCGACGATGCCGTTCTGCTTCTTGTCCAATCCGTAGGCGAGAGATGCGGCGGTGGGTTCGTTCACCAGGCGAAGGACTTCGAGGCCGGCGATGCGTCCGGCGTCTTTTGTGGCCTGGCGCTGCGCGTCGTTGAAATAGGCGGGAACGGTGATAACGGCTTTCGAAACCGGGCCGCCGAAAAAACGCTCGGCGCTGCGCTTGAGTTGGCGAAGAATAAGCGCGGAAATTTCCGGGGGCGTGAAAGTTTTGTCGCCCAGCTTGATGCGAAGGACTTCCCCGGGCTGCAAGTCTTCGGCGAGGCGGAACGGGAAGAGCTTCAATTCCTCCTGGATGTCTTCCATGCCGCGTCCCATGAGGCGTTTGATGGAGTAGACGGCGCGCTCCGGAGTTTCGATGAGCGCATTGCGCGCGGCATTGCCGACAACCGGCTGGTTGTTCACGTCGAGCGCGACCACAGAAAGCAGAAGATTCAAACCATCGTCGCCCGGAATTACGACAGGGGTCTCCCCTTGCATGAAGGCCACCAGAGAATTGGTGGTGCCGAGGTCGATTCCGATGATGCGATCCGTTGCCATTTTGTGATTTGGCGATTGGGTGATTTTGCGATTGAAACCGCGCTTTCAATTACTCAATCGGCCGATTTCTCAATCCTTCAGTTTTCCAGCGCCGCGTTTACATCTCGCAGCAGGTTGCGGATATAGTTGCGGCGGTTTAGTACGTCTACCATTTTTGCCGTCACTCGGGAGCGCTCTTCCGAGGCGGACGGATTGCGCTCGATCAGGGCATCCCAGTCGCTCCAGTGCGTTTTCAACTCTTGCAGGAGCGCTTCGTGCTTGGCTTCGAGCGATTGCTTCTGCTTTTCGATTTCGGATGCTAGTGCGTCGTCGTTTTCGCCCATTTTTTTGTTCATGCGAAGCTCTTCGAGTTGCATGTTCAACTCGAAAACCTCTTCCAGCAGATCGGGCGGGACGATTTGTTTCTTCACTTCACCTGTGGCACGGGCTCGCTCGGTGGCCCTCTTGGACTGCTCTTCGAGTTCCACGCCTTCAAGATGCAACAGATATTCCGTGCGCTTGATGGGATCGCGCAGGGTGCGATAAGCGTCGTTGAGCAGGGAACTTTGTTCCAGGCTCCATTCCTGTTCGAGGCTTCCGGCGCGGGCATTCAGGTCGGGATGAAGACGGCGGCTCAAATCGTAAAAAGTTCTCTCGAGCACCGGGACGTCCACGTTCAACTTCGGAGGCAGGCCGAAGAAAGTGAAATAGTCAACCGGAACCGGAGGCTGCACTTTACCGCAGGACTCGCAGAAGTGCGCAGCGCGCATGGATCCGCAGGACCAGCAGGAGTGAGTGTCCTGCGGCAGCGGCTTGGCGCTGATGGCGGTAAGTGCGGATTTAATCGTCAACTTCTAATTCCTCTTCTCATGCACGGGGCGGAGTGCAGGGTGTTTCGTGGCAAAGTCGCGGGCAGGAGTGCCCGCGCCACACGGTGGCCGCGCCACGCGGGCTAGGCGGAGAACGAAGTTCCGCAGCCGCATGACTTTGACGCTTGCGGATTCACGAAAACGAAGCCCTGCTGCATCAAAGTTTCCTGATAATCCAAAGTCATGCCGTGCAAGTAAATGAACGACTTCGGATCGACAAAGACGCGCACGTCGTTGAACTGGAAGATGCGGTCGCGTTCGCGCGGTTGCGTGTCGAAACGAATGTTGTAGCTCAAGCCCGAACAGCCGCCGCCCTGTACGCCGAGGCGCAATCCGCCTTGCTCGGGCGAAATGCCTTCCTTGGTCATGGCGCTGCGCACCTTGGCCAGGGCCTTCTCGGTGACGAGAATTCCCTTGGCGGGAGCAGCGGGCTTGGTCGTTTCTTCAGTCGCGGTCGTCATTTGCTTCTTTCGCCCCTTCGGGGCTCTTATTCCTGCGTGGCCGTTTACCCACGGCTTGCGCCATGGGCTGCGTTCTTGCGCCGCTTCGCGGAAGGCCAGCCAGCAATGCGGTCGCAGGCGCTTACTTCGCTTCGGCGGCTACGGGGGACTGTACTCCCTGCTTTTTCTTCCAGTCGCCGATGGCGGCGCGGATCGCGTCTTCCGCCAGCACCGAGCAGTGGATCTTCACCGGAGGAAGCGAAAGCTCCTTCACGATGTCCATGTTCTTGATGGCGAGAGCTTCGTCCACAGTTTTGCCCTTCACCCATTCGGTGGCGAGGGAAGATGAGGCGATGGCGGAGCCGCAGCCGAAGGTCTTGAACTTGGCGTCTTCAATGACGTTGGTTTCGCGATTGACCTTGATCTGCAGTTTCATGACATCGCCGCATTCGGGCGCGCCCACCAGGCCGGTGCCGACGTCGGTGCTCTGCTTGTCCATGGAGCCGACGTTGCGGGGATTGTTGTAATGGTCGATGACCTTGTCGCTATAAGACATTTAGTTCTCCTAACGTTTTAGAGTCTGTGCCGTCCCTACGGGACTCGTTCTGATTTCCCTGACCTACCCAGGACTTACGTCCTGGGCTAACGGATGCCGCCGCTTCGCGGCTGAACCACTCCGCGGATTTGCTTACCGCGCTTCGCGGCTGAACCACTCCCGAACTTGCTTGCCGCCGCTTCGCGGCTGGATCTCGAATGCCGCGGCTTAGTGCGCTTCGCCTGCCCACTTTACGTCTTTAAGGTTGATGCCTTCTTTTGCCATTTCGTAGAGCGGAGAAAGTTCGCGCAGGCGCTCCACGGTTTCGATGACGCGATCGGCCACGTAGTCGACTTCGGCTTCGGTGTTGAAGCGGCCGATGCCGAAGCGAATCGAGCTATGCGCCAGGTCGTCGCCAGTGCCAAGAGCCTTCAATACATAAGATGGTTCCAGAGTCGCAGAGGTGCACGCCGATCCGCTGGAAACCGCGATATCGTTGATGCCCATCAGAAGCGATTCGCCTTCTACATAGGCAAAGCTGATGTTCAGGTTGCCGGGCAGGCGATGCTCGGTCGAGCCGTTGATGTAGGCCTCATCGAGACGGTTCATGATGCGATCGCGAAGGCGATTGCGCAGACCCGCGAGATGACAGGATTCTTTCGGCATCTCTTCCTGAGCTATGGCGCAAGCCTTGCCCAAGCCGACGATACCGGGAACGTTTAATGTCCCGGAGCGCATGCCGCGCTCGTGGCCGCCGCCATCGATGATTGCGGAAATTTGCACGCGGGGATTTTTGCGGCGAACGTACAATGCGCCGACGCCCTTGGGGCCGTACATCTTGTGTCCGGAGATGGAAGCGAGGTCGATATTCTGCTTGATCACATCCACCGGAACTTTGCCGATGGCCTGAGTCGCGTCTGTGTGGAAGATGACGCCGCGCTCGTGACACAACTTGCCAATCTCCGCTACGGGCTGCAGAACGCCGATTTCGTTGTTGGCGAACATGATGGACACGAGGATGGTCTTGTCGTCCATGGCGCGCTTCAGGTCGTCGAGATCGATCAGGCCGTCTTTCTGCACTGGCATGTAGGTGACGCGATAGCCGTATTTTTCCAGGCGCTTGCAGGTGTCGAGCACGGCCTTGTGCTCAGTGACCGCGGTGATGATGTGATTGCCCTTTTCGCGGTACATTTCGGCGACGCCCTTAATGGCAAGGTTGTCGCTTTCGGTGGCGCCGGA
Source organism: Candidatus Sulfotelmatobacter sp. (assembly GCA_036269595.1). GTDB lineage: Bacteria > Acidobacteriota > Terriglobia > Terriglobales > Acidobacteriaceae > Sulfotelmatobacter. The sequence continues at coordinate 4,371 of DATBEI010000126.1, read as the reverse complement.
GGTGAAGATGATTTCCTTGGTGGTGGCGCCGACCAACTTGGCAATGCGCTCGCGAGCCGTTTCCACGCCCTCTTCGGCAGCCCACCCGAAGGAGTGATTGCGGCTGGCAGAGTTGCCGAACTTCTCCATGAAGTAGGGCAGCATTTCTTCCAGCACCCGCGGGTCCATGGGAGTGGTGGCGTGATTGTCCATGTAAATGGGCAGTTTCACGGCCTTGTCATTGGGGCGGTGGGACTGCGCGCTTGCCTGGGGGATCTTGACGTCGGTGCTCATTTTGATTGCCTCTCCTGCTTTCTCTAAATTCTTGGATGATTCAGCCTGCGCAACGGCTCAGGTGATGGTCACCAAATCTACCGCTTTTTTGGAGGCTGCCGTTGCGGCCTCTTCAGGTTCTTCGCGCATATGCGAAATCTTGATGCGCCTCAGCACTGCCTCAATGCTCTCGTTCACTTTGCGCAGCGGTTCGCGGATATTGCAGCGGTCGGTCTGATCGCATTCCCCGCGAACTGTTACGCAGGAGGTGATAAATAGTGGGCCGTCGATCGCCTGAATCACCTCAAAAGCCGAAATCGTGTGTGCGGCTCGGGCCAGCGTGTAACCACCGTTGGTGCCGTGCTGCGACTGCAATAGGCCAGCCTTGGCCAGGCGCTGCAGAATCTTTGCCAGAGCCTCGGGCGGAATGCCATAGGCATCCGAAACGTCCTTGGCGCTGCGAGAGCCCTCGGCCGAGTGCTCGGCGAGATGCTTCATCGCCATCAGGGCGTAGTCGGCTTTTTTGGTAAGTTTCAGCACTTGGTCCTGTGAAAAACCCTGAGTCCGGGAACGAAAACTAATTCCGACCTTTTCTGTCGTAATTCATTTTACGTTACCCCAGAGGCTTGGCGCAAGGCCGGTCAGGCAGAGGTCGGAAAACCAGGGTGAATGGTAAGTATCATCGACTGAGTGGGTTAGATTAGTGCGACTAAAATTGTCGGAATTTTGGGTAGGAGAGATCGTGAGCGGTGCGGCAATACGCGTTACTGGCCGTTACGAATTCACGGCACCGTAACCGCGGGGCACTTGACAATGGGCAAAGCGGGTCTAAAATACCGTGAAATTCCGGCGAAAAACACCCCTGCGCCATGTTTTTGGGAGACCTTCCGGATTTATGACCCCAAAGTCGACCTCTCCTCAAAGTCGTGAAGTGAAACCGCCTTGCAAGCATCCCCGCGTGCAAGTTGTGAGCCGTGACGAAGAATCTGAGTTCGTCGAGTGCAAGGAATGCGGCGAGATTTTCGAGTCGAGCGAATTCAAAGACATGAATATTGAAGAGCGCACGCAGGAAGAGGAGATCTAACCCGGGGGCGGTCCGCTTCGTGACAAAGGTAATCCCTGCCGGCGCTTTGGACTTGGAACGCTTGATGCCGTCTGGTAGTGTCCGAGCCGGGGGGCCGCGTGTGTGCCAGCCTCCATTTTTTATGTCAAAGGTGGCTCTCGTCGTCGACGACTCCATGCTGATTCGCTACACCGTGTGCAGTTTTTTAGAGCGGCGGGGCTTTGCGGTGGAGACGGCGGCTGACGGCGTGGAGGCGCTGGAAGTGCTGAGCCGGGTGCGGCCGGCGCTGATCGTGACCGATCTGGTAATGCCGAAAATGGGCGGAAACGATCTGATCAGCGCTGTGAAGAGCAAGCCGGAGACTGCAGACGTTCCGATCATCATTGTCGCGAACAAGGCAAGCGGGTTCGACCCGTCGCAGACGCGAGCGAATTTTGCCATCTATAAAGACATCGACATTGAAGCGCAGCTGGCCAAGGCGCTGGATGCGGTACTAAGCAAGGCGGACCAGCCCAAGGCTGGGAATTAGGCCGCCTGCCTATCGTAGGGGCAGGCTGGCTTCGGCGGAAAAATCCATCGCAGCAAAATCTTTCAGCAAAAATTTAGGATAAGCGGCAGCGGCGATCATGGCCGCGTTGTCGGTGGAGAGGGGCCGGGAGGGAAAGTAGACGTTCAGGCCTTCTTTGGCGCCCTCGCGCTCGAAAGTCTGCCGCAATTCCTGGTTGGCCGCGACGCCTCCGGTGACGAAGAGCGTGGCCACGTCGTAGGCGCGGGCAGCGGCCAGAGTCTTTCCCACCAAATCTTCGACAATGGCGCGCTGGAAGGAGGCGACGAGATCGAGGGTAAGTTTGTCGGTGTGGGCAAGGTAATCTTCCAGCTTCGGTTTGGTGATGGCGGCTATCCCTTTGCGGCGCGCTTCCACGGTGGCGTGCATGGCGCGCGTTTCTACGTAGCGCAGGATGGCGGTCTTGATGCCGCTATAAGAAAAATCGAAGCGGGGACGAGCGTTGTCGAGTGCGAGCGCTTTGCCATCGTTTCTGCCGCGGCGGTCGGGATGCTTTATCTGTGCTGGCGGAAATTTCACGGCCTTGGGGTCGCCGTGGGGAGCGAGTCGATCGATGGCGGGGCCTCCGGGATATCCCAAGCCCAGAAGCTTGGCAACTTTGTCGAAGGCTTCTCCGGCGGCGTCGTCGCGAGTGTGGCCGATGTTTTCGTAGGTCCAGGAATCGCCCTGCTGCGCGGCCAGATATAAATGCGTGTGTCCGCCCGAGACGACGAGCGCGAGCACGGGAAACTGCAATTCGTGATTGCCCTTCTGGCGTTCTTCAAGCAACACCGCGTGAATGTGGCCTTCGAGATGGTTGACGGCGATGAGCGGCTTATCGAGGGCGAAGGCCAGCGCCTTGGCGTAACTGATGCCAACCAGCAATGCTCCGGCGAGGCCGGGACCTTGGGTGACGGCGATGGAGTCGACTGATTGGTAAGTGTGCTGGGCCTCGGCCAGCGCCTGGCGCACGACCGGGACGATGGCGCGGAGATGCTCGCGGGACGCCAGTTCGGGCACGACGCCGCCGTAGGGCTGATGGGTGGCGATCTGCGAGGCGACGACATTCGAAATGAGCTGTTCGCCCGAGCGCACCACGGCCGCTGCCGTTTCGTCGCAGGAACTTTCGATGCCGAGGATGTAGGCGGAAGGCATGAACGTCGCTTTCAGTTTATCGCGCTTCTGTTTGATCGGGCCTGCCAGCGATTTTGTTCGCGGCTCGGCGGTATCATGGAAACAGATTCGCTTCGACCGCCATGCTGAAAGATTTCGCCACCTCAATCGTGCAAAGCCTGCGCCAGCGGGGCTTTCAGGCCTACCTGGTGGGGGGATGTGTGCGCGATCTTTTGCTCGGGCGCGAGCCGAAAGATTATGACGTGGCGACCGATGCGACGCCCCGGCAGGTCATGAGCATCTTTCCCGAGACGTATGCGGTGGGTGCGCAGTTCGGGGTGGTGCTGATTCCGGGGCCGGAGGGAGAGGTTGCAAGCAACGTCTCTACGGATTCTTCGAAAACTTGCGCGGTCGAAGTTGCTACGTTCCGCAGTGACATTGGATATTCCGACGGGCGGCATCCCGATGAAGTGCGCTTTACTCGCGATCCGCGGGAAGATGTGGCCCGGCGCGATTTCACGATCAATGGCATGCTGCTTGATCCGATTAGCGGCGAGGTGCTGGACTTTGTGGGCGGGCGCAAAGATTTGGAGGCGGGGATCATCCGCACCATCGGGGACGCAGAGCAGCGTTTCAATGAAGACAAGCTGCGCATGTTGCGAGCGGTGCGCTTTGCGGCGCGCTTCGAATACGCAATTGAGCCGGAGACATTCGCGGCGATGCAGAAACTGGCCGAGCAAATTTCGGTGGTGTCGCGGGAGCGCGTGCGCGATGAACTGACGCGCATGCTGACTGAGGGGCATGCGCGGCGAGCGTTTCTTCTGCTAGATGAGAGTGGCTTGCTCGAGCCAGTGCTGCCGGAAATTTCGGCGATGAAGAGAGTGGAGCAACCGCCGGAGTTCCATCCCGAGGGTGACGTGTTTGTCCACACGCTATTGCTGCTGGAGAACCTGCCGAATCCGTGTCCGATGACGCTGGCGTGGGGAGCGCTGCTGCACGATGTGGGCAAGCCCCCGACATTTCGCAGAGCGCCGGATCGCATCCGGTTCGATAATCATGTTGAAGTGGGAGTGAAGATGGCGGAGGAAATTTGCCGGCGGTTGCGATTTTCCAATGACGACACTGAGCAGATTCTGGCGCTGGTCGACAATCACATGCGCTTTGGGCACGTCTCGCGCATGAAGGAATCGACGCTGAAGAAATTTCTGCGGATGCCCGAGTTCGACGAGCACCTGGCGTTGCATCGTGCGGATTGCCTGGCAAGCCATCGCAATCTGAGCACGTATGAATTTATTCGCGAGAAGCGCGCAGAGATTCCGGAGGAGAAGATGCGGCCTTCGCCGCTGGTGACGGGGGATGACCTGATCCGCGCGGGACATGTGCCGGGGCCAAAGTTTCG
>DATBEI010000247.1:0-12962 GCA_036269595.1 Candidatus Sulfotelmatobacter sp. | reverse complement strand
ATAGTGTGGGTGCCCGCAGCTAGGGTGAGCACACCGCGTTTGACGCTGTTAGACCTTGATCCACCACGTCCAGCCAAACGTTAGTGAAGCCGCACAACCACCTTGCATCCAAACCGGATTGCCTCCGGTTTGTCCCGTGATCCGACAGGAATCCTCAATCAGGGCGGCGGCCGAGTGTGCTCAGACTCAGATCTCGGTCGTCTGGTCGTCTTTGTGGGAAAATGGTTGTTTTTCCGGACAGCATGACTTCCCAAACCGACCACAAGAGTCCACTTCTGGAAGAACTACGGTGGCGCGGCTTCCTCGATGCGATCACCGCGGATGACCTGGACGCTTACCTGAACGCAATCGACGGCAACGCGGCGTCCCACCCAGAGGGATGTGACCTTCGTGGGACAGATAACGCAACAAGCTGCGAAGGATCATCAACCAAGCTGTCTGAGTTGCCCGATTGTGCAACCGCGCAAACTCGCTCGTAAGAAACTGTACGAAATCGTTGAAGCGGACTTTGCTCCAGTCAATGTTCCTGCTGGGGAAGCGCGACGACAGAAGCCTGTGGACAACGTAATGATGAAGATTGCGAGTGGAGCGCGATAGACCACGCGCCGTTAGAAGGTAGGAATCGTACTGGGACTCAACATCTGAAATGGACAGACCATTCTTGATTGAACTCCGCATGCATCTTCTCCTTCCGGCTTGTTGCTGGTGGGAAGAAGTGTGCACGCACTACGTTAATCACTACAACGCCACCAGGCAGTCTCCATGCGACTGCCGAGCCGATGCGGAAGGTTGAGTTCACATAGTCCGGCTGATGACATTAAGCTTCGGCAACATCATGCTCATCGCACGCCAGAGAGCAGTGACATGGTGCTATACCTCGCTGGAGTCAATGAACATGCGGCCTTGCGCATTGTTGGAACCAAGCGATGGAGCGTAGCACACTTTCTGAGGACAATTAAGTCCCTTTTCGAATTACCGAGTTCGCATCTTAGCAACTTGATGCTGCTACTGTACGAGCCCTGAAGGCCTACGCCGCCGGAAAGAACGGAATTACTCCTTGTTTGCCGACCAAACGGGAGTTGGCCAACTAAGGACGGAGTGGAACCACTTGGTGGAGTATCAGTTGATGCAAAGCCCGGTTTGCAGTAATCGACTCAAAGGCATCCGTAGACGAAATAATGGGTGGAAGTGTCGGGTCTGCTGCTAGAAGTAAATCCGAGAGTCCAATATTATTCGGTTCTCAGCGCTCGCATGGGATCAACCGAGGCCGCACGCCGAGCAGGCAGCAGGGCCGCGACAAATGCGGCCACCAATAGCAGCGTGGTACTTGCAATGATGACGGTGGGATCGCCGGTTTTGGTTTCGTAGAGCAGGCTACCGATCCACCGCGTTGCCCCAGAGGCCAGCGCCAAGCCAGCCAGAATGCCTCCCACGACCGGAATTGCCGCCTGACGCATGACCAATCGCACCAAAGTAGTTTTGTCCGAGCCCAGCGCCACGCGTATGCCAAACTCCTGCTGCCGCAGCGACACGGAGTATGCCAGCACGCCGTAGACACCGAGGACTGCCAGCAGAAGAGCTGCGATGCCAAAGCTGGACAGCAGGATTGTCTGGAAACGCTCCGTCGCTACGGAGTCGTTTACTTGATCGTCGAGCGATTTCAGCGTCGGAATTGCAACCTGCGGATCGATGTTCCAAATGGTCCGGCGAATCGAATCCGCCAGGGCGCTCGTCGGCTGCGGGCTGCGGATGAAGAAGAACGCCCTCCACCATGGATTCTCCCAGTACGGCACAAATACCATGTTGGCAGTCCGCTTCAGGTCATTGATGCGCGCGTCGGCCACGACGCCGACAACGGTATATCTCGTCTCTCCGCCGACCTCAAACGTTCTTCCTACAGGGTCTCCGTCAGGCCACGCCGTGCGCGCCGTCTGCTCCGATATGAGCACGTTGGTGGGATGATTCTGGTCGGCAGGCTGAAGATCACGGCCAGCGAGAAGGGGAATCTTCAGCGTGCTGACGTAGGACGGACTCACCCAGCGTATATTGGCGCTCGGCTCCTCGCCGGGAGGTAAGGGATGGTCCGAGCGGATGATGTTACTGACCCAGGTTTCGCCGGCGATGGGCATCTCGCTGGTCATGGCAACCGATTCGACTCCGGGAAGCCGACCCAGGTCTGCCAGCGCACGATCGATGAAACTTGCGCGTACCGTGCCCGCCTCCTCCGGTGAATTGCCGTAGCGGGGATCAAAGAGGCTCACGCCAGTCAGGGTGATATGGCTGGTGTCGAAGTCTCGTTGCCGCATCAGCAGGTGCGAGAAGCTACGCACCAGCAATCCGGTGACGATCAGCAGAACCAACGTACAGGCAACCTCTCCGCCCACCAGCAGATGACGCGTGCGCTGTCCTTCGCGCGTGTTGGCGATGCGGGTGGGACTGGATTGCATAGCCCGCTGCGGATCGACGCGGATCGACCTCAGCGCCGGCAGCAGGCCAAACAGCAGCGCCGTCATGATCGAGAGGCCCGCTGCAGCCAGCAACGCCAACCAGTTCACGTGGACTTCGTTCAGACGCGGCAAGTTCGCAGGAGCAGCTGCCATAAACAGCCGCACGCCGGTGAACGACAGTAAGACGCCGAGCGCACCGCCAACGAGTGCCAGCAGCAAGCTGTCCATCAAGGCGGACCATAGCAGGCGGCCGGTTTCTGCGCCCAGGGCCGCCCGTATCGACAGCTCGCGCTCACGGATCACGGCGCGCGCCAGTTGCAGGTTAGCAAGGTTCACACAGCCTATCAGCAATACCGCTCCTACAGCGGCCAGCAAAAGCCACAAGGCCGTACTGACTTGGCCGGCCACTTCCTGCATGAGCGGCTCCACAACAACATCGGTATCGACATACTTGAGCGGGAGGGTTCGGGCGTACGCTTGTTCTAGACCGTCGAGTTCGCTTTGTGCCTGTGCCAGAGCGACTCCAGCCTGCAGGCGGCCGACGACCAGGTAATTGTAGTTGCCACTGTCCGTCATGTCGGGCAAGAGCGGTTTGAAGATCTCGTAAGGTTGGATCGCACGCTGCACAACCGCAGTCGACATTTCGCTCATGTGCGGGAAGCTGAACCCCTGTGGTGCGATTCCGATGACGGTCTGTGGAATGCCGCCCAAGCGGAGCGTACGCCCGATCGCATCAGGATCGCCGTGAAAATATTTCTGCCATGCGCTCCACGAGAGAATGACCTCCTGATCGCGACCCTCAATAGTCTCTGCGGGCAGAAAACTGCGTCCCAGAACGGGCATCACGCCGAGAACGGAAAAGAAATTCGGAGAGATTTCCAGGCCACTCACGATGCTTGGGTGATCGGCGTCGGCTGAGACGCTGTAACCCCGGTTGCGAAAGATTGCTGCTTCGGCCAGGGCCTTGGAGTTGGTTTGCCAATTGAGGTAATGCTTGTAATTATCGGGACCGGGGGGCTCGTTCCGCCCGCGTGTCACCTCCCGCACTACGACCAGACGTCCAGGGTCGCGGAAAGCGAATGGCTTCAGGAGAACCGAATTCACCACACTGAATACCGCGGTGACCGACCCGATTCCTAAGCCCAGTGTCAGAAGGGCAGTGAGCGCAAATCCTGGCGACTTGCGCAAGGTACGAATACTGAACCGCAGGTCCTGAAAGGTATACATTATGGAAGCCTTGAAAGACACCATGGCACATCTGTCGTGGATGGCATTTGCCGTGCCAACCCGGCTTCCGTATCCAATTCCTTTATCTACCGAGAGATAGGAAATTTAAGTTAATGTTTTTTGGCATTGAGCGTTGTCCGAAATGGATCATCGTTGTCCGCAAGTGAACACTTCTATTCCTGCAACCCCACGCTCTGTTTGGGCGATAGACTTAAGGTTGGCTCCGAGTTAATCGTATCTTGATAAATGTGTGTGCGAAACCGCCATCCCCGTGAACTGGCCTAATTGAGGTGCGAGTTCTGCCAGGAAGGGCATTTTAGCTGTTCGGGGCGCCCCGTCCCGCTCGGCCCGGTATTCGTGCCGATGAGAGTCCAGTGGTATTCGACCACATCACCCCGGGGTAGCACGTCATCCATCATCACTGCGAGGTCCGGAAATGCTGTCATGAACGACTGCGCAACCTGTGTAATTGCGCTCCGTCCGACTGCTGCAGGATCATCGTTGACACGCAGCGACCCGTCCGGCGAGAAGAACGCAGCCACACTTTCCGGATGCTGGCTACACCACGCAGCGGTATAGTGTATGGCAAAATCGTGTAACTCAGGCAGTCTGGGCTGCATGGCGAGTCATGATACCATTTGCAACCGCGAATAATTACGAGCGACCCTGAAGTGCTCCCAAGGTAAGGCTAGCGACAATCCATCCAGAAACGGGGAGGGCGTCCCGGGAAAGCCGGTCACCTTGCCTCGGGGGCTGCTCATCCACCAGTTTAGTCGCGACTGCGATAGACCGTCGGTTCGTTGACTCCAAGATGGCACCTCCGTAATATGAAGCGACCCAAAAACTATTCATCTCCAGAATGATTGGCCAGACCATCTCGCACTACCGCATCGTGGAAAAACTCGGCGGCGGTGGCATGGGTGTGGTTTACAAAGCCGAAGACACGCGGCTGCACCGTTTCGTTGCCCTCAAGTTCCTGCCCGAAGAAGTTGCCCGCGATCCGCAATCGCTTGCGCGTTTTCAGCGCGAAGCTCAGGCGGCGTCTGCCCTGAACCATCCGAACATCTGCACGATTTACGATATCGGCAAGCACGAAGGCCATGCGTTCATCGCCATGGAGTTTCTGGATGGCCTGACGCTGAAACACCTTATCGCCGGACGGCCGATCGAGACTGAGACCATCCTGTCTCTGGCCATTGAGATTGCCGATGCCCTCGATGCCGCCCACTGCAAAGGCATTATTCATCGCGACATCAAGCCGGCCAACATTTTCGTTACCAAACGTGGACACGCCAAGATTCTCGACTTCGGCCTCGCTAAACTGACACCGGCGATTGGAAAAGCGGCGACTGCAGGGGAAATCGACGTTACTGCTGGCGTCAGTTTGGAATACCTCACCAGTCCCGGCACAGCCATTGGAACCGTCGCGTACATGTCGCCAGAGCAGGCGAAGGGCAAAGAACTCGATTCCCGAACCGACCTCTTCTCTTTCGGCGCTGTGCTGTATGAAATGGTCACGGGCACGGTGCCCTTCCGAGGAGATACCTCGGCGGTTATTTTCGACGCTATCCTCAATCGCTCCCCGTTACCGCCGCTGCGTTTCAATCCCGATTTGCCAGCCAAGCTGGAAGAGATCATCAACAAGGCCCTCGAGAAAGACCGAGACCTGCGCTATCAGCACGCTTCGGATATCCGCAGCGACTTAAAGCGTCTACAGCGGGACAGCGGTTCTGACCACCGGTCCGTGGTCCAAACGCAGGAAGCAGAAAGGTCTGCACACAAGGGTGCAACCCCGTGGCAGACACCAGCGGGCGGGACCGTCTCAGCCACCGCCCAGTCCTCAGCGCCTCACGTCTCATCGTCGCACGTGACGGCCAGCGGTTCGAGCGTGACCGCCGTGTTGCAGGAGCATAAATTTGGTCTGGTGGCTATCGTCGTGGTGATTCTGGTTCTGCTTGCCGTCGGCGGCTTCGGCATCTACTCGCTGGTCAGCCGCAGCGGGCCAACCCCATTTCAGAATTTCACCATCACGCAGATCACGAACACAGGCAAGGCGCAACAGGCTGCGATCTCGCCTGATGGCAAATACGTCTTGAACGTGCAAGACGATAATGGCCGTCAGAGCCTGTGGCTGCGCAACATCCCGACCGGGAGTGATACTCAGATTCTGCCACCAGCAGCGGCGGTCTACCGTTCCCTGATTTTCTCGCCGGACGGAAATTACGTTTACTTTCGCAAAGCCGGCATCAGCACTCAGAGCGAGTGGGATCTTTACCGTATGCCAGTGCTGGGCGGCACACCGCAGCTCATTCTCCGCGACCTCGATACCGGAATTGCATTCTCGCCCGACGGACATCGCATCGCCTACGCGCGTGCCAATGATCCAGAAGTAGGCAAGTATCGTCTGCTGACCGCCAATTCCGACGGCAGCGACGAAACCATCCTGCAAATCGCCCCCAACCGGCCGGGCGCTCTCCCTCGCTCCATGACATGGTCGCCGGACGGCAAGCGGCTTACCTACAGCCTCTTCACTCAGGGCGATGTACTTGGCACCATCAAATCGTTTGATGTTGCCGGGAAGCAAGCGGAGCCTTTATCGGCCTTCAAAAATGAACTGGTGTTTGACGTCGCCTGGCTACCCGGTGGCCAATGGCTTCTTGCCCGGTACGAACAGAAGGGACCGAGTTTCTCGCGTGCGCAAATCGGCCTGGTTCCTCGTGCCGGAGGGCAAATCCAGCCCATCACTCGGGATACGAACAGCTACGACACATTGACCGTGTCTGCCGACGGCAAGACCGCTGCCACCGTACAGGTAAGGACCACGAATAGTCTCAGCCTGCTTCCCGGCGCCGGCGCTCAAGAAAATGCTACCGCTCAAACCTTAGTGCAAGCTCAGGATGCGCAGTCAGTCGCCTGGACCGCCGATGGCAAGCTGCTCGTTTCAGACGGGCAGAGCGTGCAACAAATTAATTCGGATGGCGGGCAGCAATCCACCATCCTCAATGATCCGAACTCTTGGATCCCAGACATGGCGCGCTGTGGAGATCGCTACATCGTTCTCGCCTGGGCGTTCCATGGAGGCACCAACCAGGTTCACATCTGGCGAACCAATGCCGACGGCTCGAATCCGACACAACTCACCAACGGAGGTTTTGAAAATTACCCCGTGTGTTCGCCGGATGGAAAATGGGTCTATTATTACGGCGCTGACGGCTCGCACTATTCCATGAGAGTGCCCCTTGAAGGCGGACAAGCAGAGCCCGTGCCGGCGAGCGAAGTTCATGGCATGTACGGGATGGGCGGAGGCGAAGCCATTTCGCTAGACGGAAAGCATCTGATTTTCAATGCGGACCTAAACAACGCCGACAATTCACCGGGGGCCGTGAGTAGACTGGCGCTGGTGACCCTGGACTCGATCTCGCTGTCCTCTCCCATCTTGCTTCGACCCGATCCACGGATAGCTACAGGAGGCGGAACTGGCTTTACCAATGCTATGGCCTCCACTCCCGATGGAAAATCCGTGGCCTACATCGTTCGCGATCAGGGCGTGGACAACATTTTTCAGCAACCGCTCGACGGCTCGCCCGGGCACCAGATCACCAACTTCACTTCTGAACACATCGCCGAATTTCGATGGTCGCCGGATGGAAAAACTCTCGCCGTTGCTCGTGCCCAGAACACCTCCGACGTCGTCCTGCTCCGCGAAAAGTAATTGAAAGCACTTGCTGCAACCAAGAGACCGGGCCTGCCGCCACCCTCCCATCTTCAAAGCCCAACAGTTCCGTGGGACGCTTGCAATGATTCTGGGCGAACACGAGCAAGCCGGAAGTGATGCCAAGGTAAGCGTTGCCGACTACTCGTCCGATGAAGCGCTGATAGTGCTATCGTCAGCCCTCTTTAGCAATCATTGACAGCTATCGCGGGAAACGGCCTTGAGCCGGAAGAAGATAACTCCAGTTCCGAAAGAATCACGTATCACCTCGAACTGGGCGCCTCGATCGCAACGCAGCCAGTCTGCTTGGTCGCCGCTCTCGAAGGCAAGCTCATTCTCGATGGGTTTCTCAACATCGGTAGGGAGCAAATCGTTGCGAACGACCTGTCCATTGCGAAGGAAAACGAGCTGACGCCGAAGCTCTTCGGTATCGAACGGCGACCCGACGGCGGTGCGGCGCGCAGCAGGTGACACGCCGTAATCGAAATAGAACATCCGGTCCCACTCGAATGGCACGACCTCGCGTAGTTGAATGACGCACTTGGCTGCCGGTCGGCAACGATCGGTTATGGCGCGCCCAATACGTCCTTCAATGCTGTTTGGGGGCACACCACGGTTGCATCCGGAAATAGTCAGGAGCAGGAATGAGACTACGAGCAGCCTTCTGTTCACAACAGGATCATCTCATGTGGAGATAGTTCGCGTGAACGGGCGATATTTGTTCAAACACACCTTCCCGGGGGCCGGATTCTTGTCGAGTTACGAGCTACTCGGAAGTAACCGGAAACGCGTGAGCTTGGAGGTAGTGAAGATCGCCACATCGCTGCCGTTCAGAGTCCCCGAATCGGTACGTGGCTCAGTGTGAAATACTGCCACGTGAAAAATACTGCCCGTTGCTCGCAGCTTAACGACGCACTGCTAATGCGGCGTGCACACTTGCAAGTCATCCACGGCGCGATCCTTGGATTTGAGGACGAACGCAAAACTATTCGTGCCTAATACGTGCAAATCGACCCTATGGTCGCCATGGCTCCATTGATATACGAGCGATACAGCTCGGAGCTGGCGAGGTCCTGGTCATAAAAAGTCCAAGCACCCAGGCGAACTGGTTGCAGGGCCGTGTTCCACTTCGTGCACATACCTTGCGCCCAGCTCGCAACATCGCTGGCGCCCCAATATCCGGTAATAATCGTCTGATACGGAGCGTAGGTCGTATCATACTGCTGGAGCTGTGCCGTGCTATAGAGTTCCGTGTTGACCCAGTAGGGATGTTTAAGCTGTTTCACAACATATCGCTGCAGTCGTTGAACCTCTGCGGTGCCCGAATAACCCGTATCCAGCCAAGTGATGTAGGATGCCTGCAGGTTACATCCACTCGATATTGCATTTGTCGGCAAAGACTGCCAGAAACTCTTCAACACGCCGTACTCAGGTGAAAAATTGCTCCACCCATACCACACGGCAAATTGGCGGTTGAAAGAACCAGCGGAACAAGAGCCGCTCAGTGTCTGCACAAAATTCACCAAGTTCAGCAGCTTTTGATAAGCCAGCGCAGTGGTCGTCCCTGACAGCAGTTGGCACCCCGAGGGAGCACTGTTGTTGTACAGGTAACAATACTCTGCACCGTACTTCCATTTCGGAAATAGGACGGTCTGCAACTGTACCCCGTGAGCGGCCGCGGAGTTATACATGAGCTGGACATTGTTCCAATAGGCGGTCGTATCTCCCAGAGGCAAGATCATCATTACCCCGTGATACTTCCCTAAGGCATTCACCGCGGCAAACGAAGAATCGATCGCGGTCTGAAAATTGCTGAAATTCCATTGCTCCCAAAAACGATGGTCTTTGGCGCAAGCATCCGGATCAGATTGGCACGCTGCAGGGGCATACGTTCGCCAATTTGGTGTGACCTGAGGATTGGGAAGTGTGAAGACATTCCAGGAAGTCTGAGGACCGTCGGCAGCTCTGGCCCCAATGGCACTGAAAACGGGGATGGTGGACACAACTATGAGCAGACGAACCAAACGTGTTCGCATAGATTCCCCCTCGGGAACCGCGCCTACTGCAGTGGCAATCTAGCTAGTCAAGGACAGAAACGCGGATGGATTAACAATGTGGCGGAAGTGTAAGCCCCAGCAATGATGGCATGCAAGAACTTTCTGCAAAACCACATCTAGTTCCGCCAAATGTCTTTCGATGATGCCATTCCGTACGGTACGGAATCGCAACGAAGGATGTCACCCGCGCAATGACAGAGTCGTTCAGCTCGAATCCGAACCCCCAGCGCGCGGTTGCATTCGCTTTGGCTGCCGCTTTTTGGGACGGCTCGTGTGAATTTCGAGAGCGCACGCTGTTTCGATAAACGTAAAATTGACGCGTCTGCCGAGAAACTTAGTAAACCAAAGTCTGGCCGGCTTCTTACCGGAGCAGGTTCTGGATTGGTGGCCGACATCTTTCATATAATCGGGGGACCGCCAGCGACTCTGGTTCTAAGCACTCCAGAGGTTGGAGGTCGACTGCAATGTCTCGCCGGATAAAAATCATCGCTGTGCTGATTTCCGTTACAGTCCCTCTCGTTGCGTTTTCGTATGGCCTCGTAATCAATTATCGCGTGCTTGGCCGAGAGACGGCCTGGAGCTTTGTTATTGGCCTACTGCGCGGTACCCAGGCGCGTGAACTTAGAAGCAGCACTTTTGACCGTACGCCAGCGCGATTGGAACGAGGAAGATACCTGGTTAGCGTTGCGCGTTGCTTCTCATGCCATTCTCCGACGGACCCAAAAACGGATCTGCCAATTCCCGGAATAACGGGCGAGGGAACGATTCGCCAGCTAATGTTCCCAGTGACCTACCCCTAATATCACTCCCGATAAAGAGACAGGCGCGGGTTTGTGGACCGATGATATGTTGGCTCGCGCGATTCGCGAAGGCGTCGGACATGACGGCCGCGCACTCATAGAGCGCCTCATGCCATATCAGAGCTTCAGGTATATTTCCGACGAGGGTGTCGCATCGATTGTGGTTTTCATCCGAAGTATTCCACCAGTGCATCAGTTATTACCGAAGACGAAGGTGCCGATGCCTTTCTCTGTGGCCCTGAAAGGCTTTCCCAAACCGCTGCTTAATCCTGTACAGGCCCCCATATCCGCAGAACCTGGTACCCCTGTCCACCTACACGCAAGGCAACAGCATCAACATCTCTCAGCAACTATCGGTTGAGCGGCACTAGCATGGCGACGCCGGTAGTCTGCGGCGCGGCGGCACTGTTGATTCAGCACAACCCAGCCATGACGCCGGACCAAGTCAAAGCGCGATTGATGTTGACCGCCTCGAAGACGTTTCCGGCCTACAGTTCGTGGACAGCTCCCTCAACCGGAATCACGTACAACGAGCAATACGACATTTTTACCGTCGGCGCTGGCTATGCAAATGTATATAACGCCCTGACCAGCACTGATCTTGCGCCTTCGAACCTCGGGGCTGCCGTATCCCCCTCTGTGGCCTACAATTCGACGACTGGGCAAGTGTATTTAGCGAATGGCTCCTCGGTTGTTTGGGGCAGTTCGATCGTCTGGAGCACCTCAGTCGTGTGGGGAACATCCGTGATCTGGGGAACCAATACGAGCGGGCAGTCGGTGGTTTGGGGAAGTTCTGTGGTCTGGGTAACAAACACCGACAGCGGCTTCAGCATCATTTGGGGCAGCAGCGTCGTTTGGGGCGCCAATAGCGCCGATGCGATGACGATTGCCATCAAGGGCGAACTGTAAACAATTCCTGTGCTCTCTTAACAACTTCTGTTGACTTATGCGGTGAACTGTCGCTACATTCCCGCGCATATCTTTGAGGAAGTAGGCGCCCTTGTGGGGACGCTTGCGCTTCCCTGAATCTACTCTCTCCGAGAAAGGATCCCGCCAATGAGAAGAAACTTGTTGATCTTGCTTGCAGCCGCCATGTCGTTAATGTCAATGGCTCTTGCCCAAAAATCCGAAACTTATAATCGATCCTGACCGGCCGCAATTGTGTGGAATCGGATTGGATAAACCGCAGAACATCTGGGGAATCCCTATTCCGCCTGAGGATTGGAACGAAGACGAGTCTCAATAATCGTGACGCTTTCGTCTGCACACTCCTCGGTAGGCCGTTACAAATTCCGAACAACTAAATACACGATCGGCTAGCGACACAGAAATTTGAGATCATTACGAGGCAGAGATCTCAATTGGGGACTCGATCTCCACGTAAATGAAAACGCACTCCGGAACTCGGGTTCCCTGCGACATTCCCGTCACAGTCATAAGCCTGGCCCCCGTCTGTCCCTTCTCCGAATCAGGTCGGATAATCCTCGTCGACCCAAATGGATGCACTGCCCGAATCTCCCGACCCGCTGAAACAGGGATGCCGGTTCGATTGAAAGGACTACCCGTCTCGAAGCCAGTAACCGCAAGAGTCACCAGTTGTATCAGCCTAGGCAAGCACGAAACATCTTTTCTGCTGGGC
This sequence comes from Candidatus Sulfotelmatobacter sp., assembly GCA_036269595.1. GTDB lineage: Bacteria > Acidobacteriota > Terriglobia > Terriglobales > Acidobacteriaceae > Sulfotelmatobacter. The sequence continues at coordinate 1,080 of DATBEI010000247.1, read as the reverse complement.
CTAGTGATCGATGAACCTGGCAACGTGTGGGGAATCGAGAATGTTCCGGCAGACTGGAAGGCGTGAGCTATCCGTCCATACACTATCCTTATTTCTAGTCAGTGAATTAATCCCCAGCGGTGAATTGACCGCCTGTGCAGTTTGCAGTCTGCAGGATGATAGCAACCGGCTGAATCGTGCCGATTTTGTCGCCCGAGCTTCGGTCTTTCATCGCTCGAATTGGCGTCAAAGTGTTCGGCGATGATTCGCCTTAAGTGCGGAAGGGGATTACATGCGCGGCGCAGACTGCGCCGAGGCAGACCGAAGGACCCGCTGCGTTAGCCGCCGCGAGTCATCTTTCGCGAGCGTTTCGATCCAGCGCCAATGCACCCCTTCGGTTCGCCCGCCGAACGAGACGCCGTGAAGGATCTCAGCAATTACCTCGGCGGTTTGGGAGACCGTCATTCCGGAACGGTTGAAGAGCAGGTTGCCGTCGGCAAACGCGACCTTACTGCGCGTCAAGTGGCGTTGTCCGCGTCTTCTTTGGAGGAAATATTTCAAGGTATCATGCGGATATCACAAGAGCTTGGCCTAAAAGGAAAAAGGCGAGGATCTCGTTCGTCGCGAACACGAGCGTTTGGCTACAGTCCGGGAAAAGACTCAGCATTTCCGCCGTCCAACCTTACTTTGATTCCGCTTCGTTTTGCAAATTCGTCAGTGTACCAGCGGGCTGCGGAAGCAAATCCAACCTCGTCCAGCAGGGGCGGATGTAGAAGACAAGACAGAGTACGAGTTTCGGCTATGCTCCGCTCAACGGATTCCAATGCGGCGGACAATACCTCGTCTTTATTCGGCGCATCCGAATGACGCAACGATTCCAAGTTCAGCTTTATGCTCGTCAAGTACTGTCCCAAACTGTCGTGAAGATTGCGTGCGATTCTCCGGTGCTCGTCATCCTGCGAACGCATTAGTTTGGCTGAGAGATGCCGAACCGAGGCCGTGCGCTTTTGGACTACGGATTCGAGCTTTTCGTTTGCAAGTCGCAACTGAGCTTCATTCTCACGTAGGGCTTCCTCTGCCCGTACGCGTTCGGCGTTGCTC